>JBBSES010000413.1:0-4641 GCA_038239465.1 Gemmatales bacterium | reverse complement strand
TGAAAGATAGGGTGCGTCAAGCGACCTCGCGCGGACGCACCGGAATCTCATGAGATTCCGGTGCGTCCGCGCGAGGTCGCTTGACGCACCCTATCTTTCATTCCGCCTGGACGACCTCGGCGGGCGGCGCCGTTTCCACGCGCACCGAGGGCCGCAATTTCTCAAGCGTCTTCGCCCCGATGCCGCTGACTCGCCGCAAATCGTCCACGGACTTGAAGGGCTTCCTGGCACGCTCGTCGAGAATGCGCTGCGACATCTTCGGCCCGATGCCCGGCAGCTTTTGCAGTTCCGCCTGCGACGCCTGATTTACGTCGATCGTCGTTCCGGCGGGCACGTCTTTCTTGCCGGGGGGTGGGCTGCCCATCGTCGGCGCGGCTTCCGTGGGCGGCGCTCGTTTGCTCGATGGCAGTGGCCGAACCACCGGAGCGGCCACGGCGACGACGTCGCCTTCGTCGCCGGCAACGCACACCCAGGGACGAAGCCGAGCCAGCGTCGCGGGGCCGATGCCGCGCACTTCCGTCAATTCATCCACGCTGCGAAAACCGCCGCGTTCGCGGCGATGCGCCTCGATGCGCTCCACGAGCGCTGGGCCGACGCCGGGCAATTGCAAGAGTTCCGCGCGGGGGGCCTGATTGAGGTCCACGCGATAGGCGGGGGCCGCTTGCAAGTCGCTGGGCCGGGCGCCACCGCCCGACGCGCTCCAGGCGTGGACGCCGAGCAAGGTGACGGCCACGCCCAGGAGAAACGCCGTCGTCACCTGTGCCGAGCGCGGCCAGGCCAATTCCACGGGCGAAACCGGCGCGGCGACTGGCGCGGCGACTGAGCGTACGTCAACTGGGGCAACGTCCGCGGGGGTCGGTGGGTGGCTCACTTCCATGACCGCGCATCCTCAAAGCGGCAGAACACGAAGTGAGGACAGTATACGGTCAGACGTGGAGCGTGAAAACCATATATCTCGCGTATAGCTGCAAGCGCGGCCACCGTTCCAGCAAGCGGCGATCCCATCCTTCCAAAGAACTGATCCACCGGCCGCGCGCCACGCGCCGCACCATCGACAGCAGCTGAAAGCCTCGAGTCTCCACTTGCGGAAAGATGGCACGCAGCTGCGCTATATGCATGGAGCGAAAAGGTTCCTCGTGCGGCGTCCGCTGCTTGCCCGCGTAAGGTAAGTAGCGTCGCGCCCATTCCAGCAAGGGATTTTCGCCCCACGGCTCGCAGAAGACGGCTCGGCCACCCGGCCGCAGGACTCGCTTGAGTTCACTGGCGGCACGGCGCAAATCGAGGTGATGGAGGACCGCGTTGCCCCAGACACGGTCGAAGCACGCATCGGCGAAGGGCAACCGTTCGCCGTCGGCTTGCACGCTATCGACGGCGACACCGTTGGCGTCGGCTCGCGCCCGCGCCTCGGCGACGTAGCCGCCGGAGAGGTCGAACGCGGTCACGCGCCCGCCGCGCCGGGCGAGGACGACGGAGGCCATGCCGTGGCCGCAGCCGTAATCGAGTACGTCCAGGCCATCGAGACTTCCCAACCGATCGAAGGCGGGCCGAATCCAGGTTTCGTGATTGAGATAGGCGTCGTCATGGAAACGTAGCTTCTCGCAGCGCGAACCGAACCAGGCGGCGCGCTCCCGCGCCTGGCCATCGTGGAAGCGGATTTCGCTATCGAGGCGCTCCGTGGCGCTCATGCTTCCGTCCTGTCGCCGAGAAGAATTCCGCGAACCTCGCTGGGTTGGCCGCGTCATTGTAGGGTAGGCCGGCGAAGCTCGACAGGCCGAGCGCCGCACCCGTAATGCGGAGGCAGTGAGTTCGACTCTCACCGCTGGCTTTGAGATGCGTCCATGATGTAACGGAAGCCTCCCTGCTCGCCAGGCAGGAAGCGCGGGTTCAACTCCCGCTGGACGCTTTGTTTCGACTCGGGACGTGGACCAGCCCGGAGTGGTCGCGTGCCTCGGACGCACGAGAACGCTGGTTCGAATCCAGCCGTCCCGACCCCTTGTTCTAGCCAAACCCTGGCGACCCAGGACTTACCAACGCCTCCACGACGCCAACGCCAGCACGATGCCGCCCAGAACGAGGATATCAATGAGGATGGCACCGAAGACCTTCCGCAATCCCGCGGGACTCGGCGCCGCCGTCGAGGGCGACAACCGCAAGAGCAATGAAATGGAGTACAGGTGCATGAAGCCAGGGAAAATCAACGTGCCGAACAGCGCCGCCCGCCAGGCTCGTTCCGCGAGGGCGTCCGCCGGGTTGGGCGGATTCAGTTCCAGATCATCGGATGCTTCGGGGACGTATGCCGGTAGCTGCGCGGGCGGCGCGGCTTGATAGGCATCCACGGCGAGGGTGTTCACCAGTGGCGCGACGGTCGTTTGAATCGCCTCGCCATTGCCTCCCGGCGGATGTTTTTCGTCCCGCGATTTAATGGCGGTGTCGATCGGAACCTCAGCTTCTGGCTCCTCATCCTCGGGACGGCTGAGGATGAAGTGTGCCCGCGTCAGGTCGCCTTCGTGGACGTGCAGCTGCACCTGGGCGAAGGCGCCGCCCAGTCCCGCGAACAGGCTGTTGGTTTCCTGGCCCGACTGAAAGACGCGGATGCCGGCCTCTTCGAGACGGTCCTTGGCGTGTTCGGCCTCGAAGGGATTGCTGAACGTGGCCAAGGTGACGATTTCGTCTTCCACGGGGCGTCTCCATCGGGATTTACGGGCGGCCGGTCACGGTCCACCAGACGGCGGCGCCGAGGGCGAGCAGCAGGCAGAGGGTGCCGACGAGGAGCCAGCGGCGCTGGGGCGGCCGGGCATTGGACGCGAAGAAGACGCTGACGGTCGTACTCGGCGGCGCCTCGTCGCTGCCGCGCGCGGCCCGGCTCAGACGCGGCATGACGTCGTCGGCCGGCGGCGATACCGCCGGCTTGGCCCACGGAGTAAGGGCATCGGCCACCGCCGTGGGCGTCTGATAACGCGCTTCCGCCGCATGCGCCAACATCTTGATGATCACGGAGGCCAACGCTTCGGGCACCTCGGGCCGGGCGTCGCGCACGCTCGGCGGTCCCTGCATCCGCTGGGCGATGCTCTGCGGATCGAGACCCGGACCAAAGGGCGCGTGGCCCGTCAGCAAGAAATGGAACGTGCCGCCCAGGCTATAGATGTCCGCGCGGATGTCCACGGCGTGGCTGTCGCGCGCCTGTTCCGGGGCCAGATAGTCGATGGTGCCGAGGACGTCCTTGGTCAGCACCGATTCTTCCTCGTTGTAAAAGCGCGACAGACCCATGTCGAGGATCTTGACGGTGCCGGTTCGATCGACGAGCAAGTTGCCCGGCTTGATGTCGCGGTGGACCATGCCCTGTTCGTGGGCGTACTGCAAGCCGACGGCCGCCTGCCGGATGTACTGCGCGGCCCGAACGGGGTCGAGCGGGCCGCGCTTCTTGACCATTTCCTGCAGGCTGGCGCCGTCCACGAATTCCATGACCATGAAGTGCTGGTTGCGCTCGCTGTCAGCCTCGTAGCCGCGGACGATGTTCGGGTGTCGCAACGCCGCGCTGGCGCGCGCTTCGCGGTAGAAGCGCTTGAGGAGCGTCGGATCCTTGGCGAGCGCCTTGGGCAATACCTTGATGGCGACGCGCAGGTTGCGCTCCCGGTGGCGGCACAGGTAGACGGCGCTCATGCCGCCGGAGCCGAGCAGTTCGAGGATTTGATAGTTGCCGATGCTAAAGCCGAGATACTTGCCGAGCAGCAGCTGCTGCATTTGGAACTGAGTCAGCAAGCCATCGCGGACCATGAGTTCGCCGACCTGGCTGGGCGCGCCGGGCAAGCCGTCGATAGCGGGCAACGACTGGATGTAGGCGCCGAGGCGCTCCGATTCCAGCACGCCGCTCTTGGGCAGAAGTTCGAGGAATTCCGCGACGGTGACCGGCGCAGGCATTGGCGGTTCGGGAGCCGCAAGCTCCCCTCCTCCGTGTCGTGCTCCATCCCTTGTTGGAAGTGTGCCAAGCGCGCGCCGCTTTGGCAAGCGATTTGATTGGCTCAGCGCACCAGTTGCGGTTCGGCGAGCGACACCAAGGGCGGCCCGTTCTCGCCCGGCAGCAGCCCGGTGCAGAGGCCGCGCGCCTTGACCGTGTCGCCCGGCGCCGGCGCTTTTTCGTTGGCCTCGCGCTTGAGAATGCCGACCCAGACGCGGTACGGCTTGGCCTGTTTCTCGTCGAAGCCGGCGAGCGTCAAGGCCATCTCATTGGCCTCCCCCTTGAGTTCGTGCGTTTCGACCACGATCCCTTCCACGAGCAGGGGCATTTCGGCGTAGACTTCATCCGCGGCGGCGGCGTTCTTGGCATAGGCGCGGCTCAATTCGACGGCGCTGACCTTGATGGTCGGGTCCGGTCCCACCTCGATCGGTTCGGCGTCGAGAAACAAAACCGCCTGATCGCCGACGACGCATTTGCCGCGCACGGCCACGGTTTGGCCCTTCAACAGGACTTTCAACTTCGGGACGGCCGCCTCGCCTACCGAACAAGAGATTTGCGTGCCCTTATTGGTCCGCAGGTTATAGGTGCCGCGCAACACCAGCGCCGCCGGCCCGGTGAGCAAGACGCGGCCTTTGACGACGACGGTTTGATCGTTGTAATTCTTGGCCGCGGCGCCGCGGTCGGCC
>JBBSES010000412.1:0-4667 GCA_038239465.1 Gemmatales bacterium | reverse complement strand
ATTTGGCCCAGAATACGGCCGACCCGTCCCGGGTGGAGCCGGCCTTCCTGGGCCAGAAACACCTCCAGCGTGATCCCTTTGATGTATTCCATGATGATGCACTTCTGCGGCTGATCGTCGCCGGAGGCATCGTACAGATTGACGGCATAGGGATGCTGAAAGCGGGCCATCAGGTGGATTTCCCGCTGAAAACGCTCGCAAAAGCGCGGGTCGGAGGCGATGTGATCGTGCATCACCTTGACGACAACCTGCCGGCCGAGGTCGTTTTGCCGGGCCAGGTAAACCTTCCCCATGCCGCCCTCGCCCAAGACGCGGACGGTTTCATAGCGGCCCAGGAATATGCGGCCCACCATAAGGCGGCTCTCTCGGATATGAGTGGCGAGGTGTTCGCCAATGGGATACTTGAAGTTTAGACTGCGTTTCGCCCGCGTGCCATCTTTCCTTGAAGTAATGCGATTACTTTTGAATAGGCGGCAGGGGCGCGGGCATTTTCCTTCCCATGCGCGGCGAGGGCTGAGTCGGAATTTTCGGAATTTTTCAGCAGTTCGGACGGCAAAGACGGTCTATTAGAGAGTAGCCCATCACGTCGCGGGCGTTGCCGGTTGGCCTTTTTCCTATCGTCGGTCGAGGAGACGTATCGCCATGTCGCGGTCCTTCGTTCGTGCCGTTCGCGGTCTTCGTCTGCCTGGGCGCGCCGGCGCTGGTCGAGGCCGACGGTACCGCGCCGCGACTAGAAAAACGCTGGGCGAAGCTGGCCAGCGACGAACCGGCGACGGCCTTTACCGCCGCGCGGAGGCTCGCCCAAACGCCGACGGCGACCCATGCCGTGCTGCAACGGCTCTTGCTGACGCCGCTGAATGACGCCAGCGCGGCCAAACTGATCGCGGACCTCGACGATCCGCGCTTCGTCGTCCGCGACCGGGCGAACCACGAATTGCTGCGTCGCCTGCCGGAACCGCTGCCCTGGCTAAGTCGAGCGTTGGACGACAAGCCGTCGCTCGAACTGCGCCGCCGGCTGGAACGGCTAATCGAACTGAACGCGACGATCCGCGACGGCGGCGAAATGCTGCAAGAAGCCTGCGGCCTCGCCATCTTCTTCCACGTCAACGCCGAGATGGCCCGCGAAAACCCGCCTCCGGCGCGATGACGGCCACGGTGACCTGCGTGACTTGGCGAAAGCGGGCCTGGCCGGGATACACGAGAGCAGCCGCCTCTGCCACATCGACGACTTTTACGCTTCCCCGCCCAACGAGCAAGTGAAGGAACAAGTGATCCGCGCCATCGACGTGGAGCCGTTGCCGCGCTGATCGTTCGAGGATGCCGCTATGCGCTATCTCCCGTGGCCATGCCTCGGCGCCGCTCTGCTGCTCATGCCGTGGGCAAGCGCCGCGCTGCCCGACGACGCCCCCGCGACGCGCCCCTATCCGCGGCGCCTGCTGGGCATCGCCATCTGCGATCGCCCCGCCATGCCCGCCGTCAGTTACGGCAATGGCCCGCTGGCGTTTCACAAGATCGTCCGCCACCTCGGGAACATTCTGCACGTCCCTTCACGGCAGATCGGCACCGTCAGCGATGCCGCGCCGCAGCCGACCGTCATGGACCGCGCCACCGTGCAAGAGGCGATCGAGAACTACCTCGATTCCAGCCGGGCGCAAGACCGCGTCGTCTTGATGATCGTCGGCCCCGCGGTCGAGATTGGCGATGCCGCCTACCTCGTGCCCTCCGACGGCAAGCCCGCCCGGCTCGATACGTTGATCCCCTTCGCCTGGCTGTACTCCAAATTGGAGAAATGCAAGGCGCGGCAAAAGGTACTTATCGTGGACGTCTGCCGTCACGACCCGGTCATCGCCGAGCCAAAGTTGGTTCCGATGGGCGCCGTTCTCGACCGCCTTCTCGCCCAGCCGCCCCAGGGGGTGCAAGTGTTGACCGCCTGCACCAAGGGCCAATACTCGTATCAGATCGCGCGCGACAGCGATGCCGAGTCGGAAAGCGGCGTCTTCCTGAACCAGCTTTTGCAGCTCAAGATCAAGGGGGGGCTGACCGGGATCGTCCAGCGACCCGAGGATCCGTTGCCGCTGGCCGCGTTGACCGACGGGGTCAGCCGCGGTGTCCTGGCCCTGGCCCGCGCCCTGCGGCAGGACGCGCAAACGCCGCGCCTGGCAGGCGACGAAGCGGCCTCCAAGCTTGCCTACGATCCCGCGGCGCCGCCGCCTCCCGCGGTGCGCTATAGCGACGAGGCGCTGGCGGGCACGCTGGCGATTTCCGACAAGGAATTGATCTCGCTGCTCAAAATCGCCCTGCGTCTGCCGCCGTCGCGCCAGGGCGACGCGCATGGCCTTCTGTTGCTCGACGAGGCGCGCGACAACTGCCGCCGCTCGCTGGTCCACTATCGAGACGACGGCAAGGAAACGCCCTATCGCCGTGCCGTTCTCGGCGCCGTCGAACTCCTGATCGCCAGCGACAAACGTTTCAAGATGATGCAAACCATCCCCGTCGCGCCGCCGGGGGAACTCGGCCCTTTCCGCGACAAGATCGCCGACCTGCAGCGCGAGGCGATCGCCGGCGAGATCCTAAAGGTCGAGCAAGCGCTCGACGTGCTCCACGAAGAGGCGGCTGTCAGGCCGCCGGAACCCAGCCTCTACTGGCAGGCGGCGGGTAACTTCGTCCGCGCCCGCCTGCTGGCGCGGTCAGTCTTCCTCTACGAATCCAGCGCCGCTCTCGCCGCGGTGCGCAGGGACGACCTGCCCTCCCTCGATGCACTCCTTCATCAGGGCTGGCGCTTGACGGCGCGCGGCCAGGCGAGCCAAAAAGAGGCCAAGGACGCCCTGCGCGCGGCGCGGCAACTCCTGGACGCGCTCGTCAAGTCGCATCGGGGAACGCCCTGGCAAGTCATCGCCGAACGCGAATTGACCTTCGATTACGGCCTGGAATGGGTGCCCGATCCGAAGTAGCCAAAATAAACGCCGCCGCGCCGCCCGGCCTCCTTATACTGAGGGGATGGCGGACTATGTCGGTCCGCGGCCCGCGCTGCACCCCGCGCCGCCATGCAAGAATCGCTGTACGATCGCTTCCGCCCCTTCAAGCCGTATGACCTCGCCCTGGCCGTCGTCGTGCTCGTGCTGGTCGCCTCGCACAGCAATACGACGCTGATGCTCCGCGCCGTCATGGTCGCGGTCGGCATCGGCCTGTTCGTCTTGCTCGAATTGACCCAGCGCGTCGTCCGCGTGCCCACCCCGTCCTGGCAAGCGCTGAGCATCGTCTGCTTCAACACGGTGGCCGTCACTTTCCTCGACTACCTGGAAAACTCGCCGCAATTCACCCTGCCCTTCTACATGCTCAATATCGCCTTCGCCACCGTCGCCTTCGGGCAGCACGTCGGCGTAACGGCGGCCGTCCTCTCCGTCGCTTGCCTTGCCCACGCCGATGCCCTGGTCGGCACCGATCCGCCGCGCCCGTTGACCGAATGGGGGCTATTTCTCACGGTGCTCATCACCCTGGTCGCCATCCTGGTGCGCGTGAATCGCTTGCAGGAAGACGCGCTCTACGACACCATCACCGGGCTGCGCAACCATCGCTATTTCCAGGTGCGTCTGCGCGAGGAGATTCAGCGCACCGACCGCAATGGCCGGCCGACGGCGCTGCTCATGATCGACCTCGACAACTTCAAGAAGGTGAACGACCGCTTCGGCCATGCCGTCGGCGATTACGTCTTGCGACAGGTGGCCCGCGTGCTGACGAGCAACGCCCGCGCCTCCGACTTGGTGTTCCGCTACGGCGGCGAGGAATTGACGGTCATCCTGCCAGAAACGCCGCTCGTCGAGGCCGCCCGCGTGGCCGAGCGCCTGCGCGAAGCGGTCGAGAAACGCAACGACAAGCCCGGTCCCGCCGTCACGATCAGCCTCGGCGTCGCCAGCTATCCCGAGGCGACCGACAGCAGCGACGCGCTGATCGTCGCCGCCGACGCCGCCATGTACGCCGCCAAGCACGCGGGCAAGAATTGCGTGCGCGTGGCGCCGGTTCTGGTGGGCGAGCCTGATTTGTAACTCGCTTGGCGAGCGGGGGCGTTAGCCCACCGTGGAGGTCCGCGGGAAATCCACGGGGGGCTGACGCCCCCGCTCGCCAAGCAAATGCTCGTTTCCCCTCCTTCCACATCGAAACCCCCTTCCTCCTCGTCTGTTGGATGGAGACATTAGCCTTTCGTGTGCTCTCGACCTTTCCACGAGGAATCCCTTCATGCGTCGCAAACTCGTCATCGCCGCGTCGGCGGGCGCCGCCGCCCTTACGACCATTTTGGCCCTGAAATCGCCGACCGCCGCCAAGCCGGGCGATCCGGTGCCGCTCGAGGAGAAATCACTGGTGGCGAAAGGGACGCCGCAGCTGCCGATTCAGCACGTCGTCCTGTTCAGCAGCGGCGTCGGCTACTTCCAGCGCGAAGGCGAAATTCAGGGCAATGCCCGCGTCGATTTGTCCTTTCCCGTCCAGGACATCAACGACCTGCTCAAGAGCATGATCTTGACCGACGAGGGCGGCCAGGTCAGCGCCGTCAGCTACGACAGCCAGGCGCCGCTCGAAAAGACTTTGAAGAGCTTCGCCGTCAACCTGACTAACAATCCCACCTTTGGCCAAATCCCCAACCAGACGCGCGGCGAGCGCGTCGAGGCCATCCT
>JBBSES010000411.1:0-4667 GCA_038239465.1 Gemmatales bacterium | reverse complement strand
TCGGGGGTGCGCGAGATGCGATAGAAATTGGCTGCGGGCTTGTGCAGCGTGTTGCCGAGGCCGGTCAACAATTCGCGCGCGAAGGCGTCCATCGGCCGATCGTCGGCGAAGGAGCGGACGAGGTAGCGATGGAAGCTGTGCGTGCCGCGCTCGGTGATCGTGGCCGGGCTGCCGCGCAGCACGTCGGCCCATTTCAAGGCCCAGAAACTGGCGTATTCGTCGCGCTCCAAAAGCCGGTCGATCAGTTTGGCTCGGCGCTCGGGATCCTTCGAGTCGAGGAATTCGCGCGCTTCCGCCTCGGTCGGCAGGGTGCCGATCAAGTCGAGAAAGACGCGGCGCAGGAAGACGTGATCCGGTGCGACCGGCGCCGGGGCCAGCTGCAATTCACGCTGCTTGGCGAAGACATGTTCATCGACGGTGTTCGCCGGCGCCGGTCCCTGAAACGCGAAGGCCGGATCGCGGCGGACGTAGACGAGACGGGCACTGGCAATCTGATCGAGATAGCGGACCAAAATTGCCGTCTCGGCCGTCTTCTGGAACTGGACTAAACCATCTGCCGATACGGGCGCCGCTGACGGATCGTTGGATGTGAAGACGGCCAGGTCGGTCACGTCGCGGATGGCGCCGCCCTCGAAGTGGGCGCGGACGGCGATCTGCTGGCGCGGGCTGGCCGTATGCAGGCGACGGCTCTCGGGAAGGACTTCGAGGCGCGTCAGCTTGCCGCCCGCGGCGCCGGGTTTGCAGCCTTCGGCGATCCACTGGCGCACGGCGGCATAGGCCGGGTCGCTCTTGTGGAAGGCGACGCTGCCTTGATGCTTGATGCGGCCGGAGCCTTTGAGCAGGAGCAAACTGTCGTCGGGCGTCAACGGATTAACGCGCCGGCCGCCGAGTTCGCGCGTGAGGGTGTGCAAATCGAGGTCCGGATCGTAGCCGCGCAGACTGAGGCGAAAGCCATTCTTTCCTTGGGGCGAGCCGTGACAGGCGCCCTGATTGCAGCCGGCGCGGGAGAGGGCGGCGATCACGTCGGTGCGGAAATCGACGGCCGCTGGCTCGGCGGCGCCGCGGACGACGACCTTCGACCGTGCATCCAGGCCAGCGAAACGGACCAGGATTTCGGCCTCGCCATCGCCCTTGGGTGTGACGATACCGGCGGGGCTGACGGTGGCAATCTTGGGTTGCAGGCTTTCGTATGTGGCATCGGCGGTCAGGTCGGCGTCGCCGCGCTCGCCGTGGTCGCCGGTGACGAGCAGCGTTTGCCGCGAACGCGCCCCCTGGAGCGAAAACGTTGCTGGGGCGACCGTCAACGTCGTCGGCTTGGGTGGCGCCTCGGCGCGCGCGGGCACGGTCCAACCAATCAGGACCATTACGACGAGCGAAAGCGCTCTGTGAAGTGTTTCGGGTTCCCAGGCTCCTGCCTGGGAACCCACTTCCCCGAGGCTCCGCCTCGTCGGTGCTTCAACCGATGGCGGCACGTCGGAAGCGCGCCGACGAGGCGGAGCCTCGGGAAAGGCATTCCCAGGCAGAGCCTGCGAACGAGGATTATTGGCATATTTCATAGGGGTTTCCTACTTCTTCGGCACTTCCGGCTTACGCACGTCGAGTTCCACCAGCTGGCTTTGCTGCTCCTCCTCGTAGTCGCCCACCGCGGCGACGCTCCTGGCGCGGAGGCCGACGCGGCGCGGCGTCCAGTCGGCCGGTATCTGGACATCCAGATCGACGCCCGACTTGCCGGCCGGGATCGTCACCGTCGCCGGCAACTCCAACCCTTGCACGGGCGACAATTGCACCGTCACGGCCCCGTCGAACGTCTTGACGCGGTCGGCCAACAGACGCACTTTGGCGATACTTCCCGGCAACACCATCTTGTCCGCTTCCGCGGTGATCTTGAAGGCGGGCCGCAGGTCGAGGTCGAAGCTGCGCATCAAGGTCACGCGCCGGCCCTGGTGAATGGCCGTGCCTTCCACGTCGATGCGTGTCTTGCCGAGGTTCGACAGGATGCGCGAATGAATGCTGCCTATCGCCTGCGGTTTCTCCGACGTGGCCGAGGTGAACTCGGCGCAGACGCGCGTGCGAACGTCGTCCTTGTCCGCCAGCTGGCCGCCGCGCGCGGTAAACGTAATGGGTCCCTCGAAGCCGGCCACTCGCGTCGTAACTAAGGGGAAGTCGGCGCGTTGATAGCGGCCCAGCGTCACCAGTGTTTCGGGTAGGTCGACGCTGAACGCCGCCGCCGGCGTCACCTGCACGGCGAAGTGGTCGGTCAACGAAGTCGGCAAGCGCCGCTGGTCCTCGCGCAAAGCGTAAGGAATCAAATCGACGTTGACGCGCTTGCGGTCGATCAACGGCAACGTATTGACAAACGTCGATACGACGCCAACCTCGGCCTTCATCGGCTCGGCGACGATGCACACGGTATGCAAGCCTTCGGGCGTATCGGCACCGGCCGCGAGTTTGCACAGGACGGTCGTATCGGTGTCGGCGATCTCGTCGGGCGTCAGCGTCAGACCGGCCGGGGCGCCGACGAGCCGCAGCTTGATTGGCCCGAAGCGGGCGCCATTGGTCAGCTTCACGGGGAACGATTGATAGTTGCCGCGCGGGATCGCCAACCCCTCCACGTCGGCATCGACCGTGAACTGCGCGGCGCCGTCGCGCAAGTCGAGGCGATAAGCGACGGCCGGCCCGCCATCGCGGTGCAGGTCGCGGACCGTAAGGGCGAAAGACCCGGCGGCGTTGGCGGTGAAGTCGAAGAGGAAGTCGTCGCGGCCGGGGTCGCTGGCGCGGCGCACCTCGTTTCCCTTGGCGTCGAGCAGAGCCACTTCCAGGTCGGCCGGGGAGTGCAATACTCTCGCTTCGGCGCGGACCTTGATGCGCTGTCCCTTGGCCAACTCGAAGCGGAAATAGTCGCGGATGCCCCGCTCGCGCAGAACGCCGCAGAGCATACCCGGCACCTTGGCCGGCGTCGCTTGCTCCAGGGTTCGACATGGCTGTTGCGCCGTTGTCACGTCGGCGGACGTCGCGGTCAAGGGAATCCACGTCGAGCCGTCGTCGCCCGCGCGCTTGAGCGAGGCGACGAACGGGCCGAACAGTTGATCGGCCGGCACGTCGAACGGAACCGGCTTACCTTCCACCTCCGGCAGGGTGAGTTCGGCGCGCTGGCCAGGCTTCACCGCGGACGGCACCGCCACGCGCGCCGCCGGGAAACGCCCCATGCGCAAGACGTAGGAACCATGCTCGGCCCCCGCGTGCCGGGCGTCGCGCAGTTCCACGGTGTACGTTCCCGCAATGGGAAAACCATGCTCGAAGCGGCAATCGAAGCATAGCCCTGGATCGTTGTCGCGCTCCGCCAGCCATTTGCCCCTGGCGTCGCGGATCGTTATCAGCGGATCGACATCTTTTCCCAAGCGACTGCCGACCGCCTCGAAGCTGACCTTTTGCCCGGCGGCCACGTCGATGGTGAAGCGATCGACCTCGGCGGCGCGAAAGACGCCATGCACCGCGGCCGGCAACGCGACCTTCATCGGACTGGCTGTTGCCGCGACCGGCGGCAAATCGTCGATCAGGAAGAGGTGCGTGTTGCTCAGGCCGTTGGCGGTGGCGACGCGCAAGCCGCAAATACCCACGGGGGTATTGTCGGCGATGGCCAGGTCGAATACCGCTTTTGCCGCGTCACTGGCGCCGACCGGCGTTGCCTTCAACGTACTCGCGGGCAAGGACGACCACACATCGGTGGCCCGTGCCAGCTGCGTGCCGTGAAAGGCGACTCTCGTGGTTTTGCCCCGTTGCGCTACCGGTGGATCGACGCGCTCGATAAACCCTTGCGCATGGGAAAAGCAGGGCACGAGCAGCAACGCAATCAGGGCGGCGAGGGGGGGTGTCGGCGTCATGCGATCGACCTCACGGGCAGGCGGGCAAGGCGGGGGTTGGCGGGCGGAGGCGAGGCACTGGCGGGATTCCATCTCCTTCTAAAGTATCATAACGGATAGCGATCGCACCACGAAAATCCGCTTCCGCGCATGGAAGCGCGGCCCCAGGGCCGATTTGAAGATTCCGTGAGGGACCGGCCTGACCCGTTGACATCGCGGACATGATCGTTTATACACCATATCCTTTTCGCCCTGTCGTTTTCCTGCAACGGAGGTCAGACCCATGCCGTGTTACCGTTCGCGCGCCTTCCGCCTGGCTCTCGCCGTCGTGGCCGTGGCGCTGAGCGTCTCCTCGCTCGAAGCGCAGGGCGAAATGCCGGCGCCGCCCAAGCCGGGGCCGGAGATGGCCATTTTCAAGAACATGGAAGGCACCTGGGACGCCGCCATCCAGATAACCGGCATGCCCAAGGAGTCGAAGGGAACGCAGACGTCCAAACTCGAAGTCAACGGGCTGTGGCTGGCCAGCAACTTCCAGGGCGACTTCGGCGGCATGCCGTTCCAGGGCAAGGGCCTCGACTCCTTCGACCAGACCAAGAAGAAATACGTCGGCGTTTGGGTCGATTCGATGACCACGACGCCGATGCTCAGCGAAGGCACCTTCGACAAGGAGAAGAACCAGCTGACGATGGTGTCCGACCACGTCGGCCACGACGGCAAGCCGGCCAAATACAAGATGGTCACGACCTACAACGACAAGGATAGCTACACCTGGACCATGTCCACGATCGGCAAGGAAGGCAAGGACAC
>JBBSES010000410.1:0-4670 GCA_038239465.1 Gemmatales bacterium | reverse complement strand
GGCCGCGAGAATTCCAGGATCGCCACGCGGCCGCCGGGTTGAGTGACGCGGACCATTTCCGCGATGCCGCGGTCGGTATCGGTCACGTTGCGCAGGCCGAACGCCACCGTCGTGATCTGGAAACGATCGGCGGGGAACGGCAACTGCTGGGCGTCGGCCTCGACGAAGCGGAGGCGGTCCGCGGCCTGGCGCCGGCGTGTCTTGTCCTCGGCCCGCACCAGCATCTCGTGGCAGAAGTCCGCGCCGACAATCGGCACGCGCCCGCCCGCCGCCCGATCATAGGCCAGGGCCAGGTCGCCCGTGCCGGTACACATGTCGAGAATCGGCGCGTCGCCGCGCGGCGGCACCAGCCGCGTCGTCTTCCACCGCCAGTATTGATCGACGTTCATACTGAGCAAGTGGTTCAGCAGATCGTAGCTCGGCGCGATGCTGTTAAACATGCCGCGGATGCGGGCCTCGCGCTTGTCGAGTAAGGTGGTGGACACAAATTGCTCCCTGGTTTCTCGATGATGTCTCATCATTCTACATGATTCGCAGAGTAAGCTAGCCTCGGGTGGCTTGTACGAATCGTCACAACTTTTACCTATAAGTCAACTGCCGAGTCTTTACGCCGACGGCGTTGCATCGCACAGCCCAGGGTCGCGCAGCGCACCCTGGGTACAAGACCCACAGGATAAACCTGCCCCGAAGGGGTTACATCCGGGCGGTATGAAACCCCTTCGGGGTAAATTGCCCGTTGTTGGCACCGAACCCAGGGTGCGCTATGCGACCCTGGGCTGTGGGATGCAACGCCGTTGGCGTAAGGAAGTCCGAGGCAGCCCCACCTGGTTGACCGTGAGCCGCGGCGCGAACATAACCGCAGACCCCTTCACAGAAGCGAAAACCTGCTTTAAGATGAGGGAAAGCGTTTTGCGCGCCGTGCTTCGGCAACTGGACCTGCCGCGCACACCTTGGCGACGAATTGCGTCGGTGGTCGGAGGGAAGACGCCAAGGCACGGTTTCCCATCTATAGCGGTTGCGCGGAGAAGCAAAACAATGCAGAGAAACTTGAGCGGGGAATCTGTCTAAAGTCGAGAAAAGGGCCGTGGTCCGAGCGCGGCGGGGCAAAAATCGGATATTCTTACTTGCAGGATGGAGCGGAGAAACTTTCACCCTTCTAGCAGCTGAATGAGCCAGTTCTGTCCCATTCCGGACCAAACCCTTCGGAAATACTCAAGACCGACGCCGGAACAGCGGGGAATCTTCTTTGGAGTAGCACGTCATGGCCAAGAAAAAAAATAACGGCAACAAGCCGCGGAAACAGCCGCCGCCACCGCCGCCGCCGGAAGAAATTATTGAAATCATGGACGAACCTGAGGAACTCGTTGAGATCATCGACGATGAACCGATTGCCGCCGAGATCATCGACGACGAACCGATTGCCGCCGAGATCATCGACGACGAACCGATTGCCGCCGAGATCATCGACGACGAACCGATTGCCGCCGAGATCATCGACGACGAACCCTTCGCGGCTGAGATCATCGAGGACGAGCCGGTGGCGCCGCCGAAGCGGACGCCGCCGAAGCCGCCTGCACCGCTGCCGCCGAAAGCAAAGACGTCGCCGCCCTTCCCCACGAAGCCCCGTTCCTCCACGGTGGACCTGGGCGCGCCCACGGCCAAGCGGGGAAGCAGCTCGAACATCCTTGAGCTGTCCGAAGCGGAGCTAGAATTCGTCGAGCCGCCGAAGAAAAAGCCGGTCCCGCCGCCGCCGGGCGCTAAACCATTACGGCAACCGCCGCCGCCCCCCGGCGCGCGGCCCCGGTCCAAAACGTCCGGTCTGGATGCCGGCAAGAAAATACCGGTTGTGCCGCCAACCATTGCCGCCGGGAAGCGCGTGCCCGCGCCGCCGCCAGTCCCGCAAAAGGGCGCACCGACGCAGATGGCGCCGGGCAAGCAAGTCCAGCCCACGCAGTTGGCCCCCGGCAAGATGGCCCCGACCACGCAGCTGGCGAGCAAGCAAGTCCAGGCGACCCAACTCGCGCCGGCGGAAGACCTGCTGGAACTGCAGCCTGACGTGGTCGCGCCCGCCGCCAAGTCGCCTGGCGCGGAGACGAAAAAACCCGCTGCCGGCGAGAAATCGCCAACAAGTGATAAGGGCAAGGCCGCAGCCTTCCCGAACCTGTCCATCGATGAGCCGGCCCACGCGGAAGTTCACGAGTTTCTGGACATCCTCAATGACGACGACGCCATCGACATCATCGAAGTGATTGACGACGAAGCGAAAACGCCTGCCAGCGGTACGAAGCCGCCCGCGAGTGGTACGAAAGCTCCCGCCAGCGGCACCAAGAACGCCGAGCTGGATATTTTTGACCTGATCAACGAAGACATCCTGGCTGGTGAAAGCTCATCGGTCAACCTGGATCGGCCTGCCGGCGAAAAGCCCTCGGGCGTGGACATCATCGCCGAGGAACTGGAATCGCAGGTCGGCATGGGGAAGCCGCCGGCGCAGGCAGAGGTTGCCGAGGTCGTCGCTGACGAGGTCGTTGCCGACGAGTTCATCGTGGACGAGCTGCCGACGGGCGAAGAAGCTGTGGCGGACAAGCCGGAGATCATCGACGAGGACGCGCTCGTAGCCGATCTGCTCGCTGACGAGCCATCCTCTGCGCCCGCAGCGGAGCTCGTGGACGAAGACGCGCTCGTGCATGAGTTGTTGATGGATGACACCGGGTCCGCGACGGCCGCGCAGTTCGTGGACGAGGATGCGCTGGTGCATGACCTGCTGACCGATGACACCGGGTCCAAGACCCACTCGCAGATCGTGGACGAAGATGCGCTCGTGCAAGATTTGCTGGCTGGCGAGGAACCGCCCCGGCGGCTCTCGCAAATTGCCGCCGAGGACGAAATCATCCATGATCTGCTGTCCGAAGACGAAGGCCCGACGCAGAAGTCGCCCGTCGTGGTCGATGAAGACGCCCTTGTCCATGAATTGCTGGAGGGTGACGACTCCTCCGCCGTGGACCTGGGGACTGCAGCCGGCACCCCGCCGGTACACATCGAGGTCGGCGAAGATTTGCTCGTCACCGACGAGATGACGGCCGCCGCGGATGAAGAGAAAGCCGCGTCCGGTCTGGACGTGACCCAACCCTTCGTCCTGGACGAATTGGCCGAAGAGGCCGACGACGCGGAAGCCGTGGTCATCGACGAAAGCTTGCTGGTTGATGAACTCGGCAAGGACGCCGCCGCCGCGGCCGATGACGTCAACATCGAAGACATGGTTGACTTGCAAGATCTCGAAGATGAAGACGACGGGGAAAAGCGACCCAAGGGCAGAAAGGTCCGCGCGGTCGAGGACGAGGCTCTCTTCGGCGCTACTGGCGCGGAGGACGAGGAACTCGCCGCCGCCGCCATCATGGAGGAAGAGGAAGAAGAGCCAGCCGCCGCCGTGATCGATGAAGAGGAAGAGGAGCCGGTCGCCGCGGCCTTCGACGACGAGGAAGAAGGCGGCGTCGCCGTCGCGTCCAAGACCAAGGCGAAAAAGAAACGCCGCGTCGAAGAAGAGGAAGAGGAAGAAGAGGAGCGGCGGCCGCGCCGCCAGCATCAGCGGCAGCGTCAACGCAAGCCGAAGTATCTGCGGCGCTGGGTCGGCGGCATGATGCTCGGTTTCCTGCTGCTGGCCGGCGCCGTCGCGGCGCTGGTCGTCGTGAAGCCGGAGGAGCCGAAGGCTTTCTTGGCGGAAAATCTGGGTGACGAAGCTGCCGACTATTACCAATACTTCATCGTGGACAGCCCGCCGAAGCACAAGGCGGACGGCAAAGTTGCTGTTGCGGCGACGGCCGTGCAGCTGGCCCTGGATCACATGAACAAGGGCGAATTAAAGGAAGCCTGGGACCTGGTCAAGAATGCGCCCGACACGGACAAGGACATGCTGGCAGCACGTGGCCAGGTGGGTTGGGCGAAATACCTCAACGACAAGACCGCTGAGACAGCCCCGCTCAATCGGACCGACCTGGACGTGCAGGCCGCGCTCAAGGACCTGGACACCGCCGAACGCATTTTGCTTAAGCAGCAGATCCTCACCGTCTTCGACAAGCAGGACGCGATGGTGAAGGCCCAGCAAACCGAGGAAGCCTTGAAAAAAGTGCTGGCCGAGGCCGTGCCGGGCGGCGATCCGGCCAAGGCGGACCCGGCCAAGCTGGTCACCGCCCTGATCGACGCCAAGAAAAAGCAGGACGACCTCGCCATTTCCTTGA
This sequence comes from Gemmatales bacterium, assembly GCA_038239465.1. Lineage (GTDB taxonomy): Bacteria > Planctomycetota > Planctomycetia > Gemmatales > Gemmataceae > JBBSES01. Next base: position 438 of record JBBSES010000410.1, on the reverse strand, counting down.
AGAAAGACAGGGACGATTTGGACACCAAGGTTAAGGGCCTGGAAACAACGGAAGAGGCCGTCCGCAATCTGCTGGTCAACGAGAAAGTGCTGCCCGCGGGCGACCCGCTGCTCAAGGATTTGTCCAAATCCATCGCCAAGGCGATGCAGGAACGCAAGGACGTGGTCGCCACGCTTGACATGGTCAACGCCAAGCTCAAGGACGCGAAGATCGCCGACAGCGGCCTCAAAGGCGTGGAAACGCTGGCGCTGGTCCGCGAAAAACTGGAAAAGGACTTCGGCGAATTGCAAAGAGCCGCCCAGGAAGCCGTCAAGAGCATCAACGGCAAGCCGCTGGCAGCCGACGCTGACCTGAACAAGGAATTGGTCGATGGCACGCTGCTCATCGTTGAGAAGGCCAAGGCTCCCCTGGTCGGTACGATCGGCGCCGTGGTCGGCG
>JBBSES010000409.1:0-4682 GCA_038239465.1 Gemmatales bacterium | reverse complement strand
GGTGCTCTGGCGAGCGGGGGCGCGTAAGCGCCCGGCGTGCGATCTTATAAGCGAGTACACCGGGGCGCTTAAGCGACCCCGCTCGCTGGGTTATTTGGGAGCATCGTCGCTAACCAGGGAGCCGAATGCTCATCGACCTGGACCACGTCAGCCGCGATTACGGCACGCACACCGCGTTGCACGACATCACGCTCCAGCTGCCCCCAGGCTGCATCGGCTTGCTCGGACCCAACGGCGCCGGCAAATCTACCCTCATCAAGATCCTCATGGGCCTGTTGCCGCCGTCGTCCGGCCGCGGCACCGTCCTCGGCCATGACCTGCTGCGCGGCGGCGTCGCCCTGCGCCGCGCCGTCGGCTACATGCCCGAGGCCGACGCCCTGGTGCCGGGACTGCGCGGCGCCGAGTACGTCGCCTTGGCCGGCGAACTGTACGGCATGCCGCGCCGCCAAGCCCAGCGCCGTGCCCATGAAGTCCTCACCTGCCTGGAACTGGAAGACGCCCGCTATCGCCGATTGGAGGAATACTCCACCGGCATGAAGCAACGCTTGAAATTGGCCCAAGCTTTGGTTCACGACCCGCCGTTGCTCTTGCTCGACGAGCCGACCAGCGGCCTTGACCCCTCGGGCCGCGATACGCTGCTACGGCTGTTGGTGGCGCTGGGCAAGGACCACGGCAAATCGCTGCTGCTTTCGACGCACTTGCTCGGCGATGTGGAGCGCGTCTGCGAAACCGTGGTCATCCTCCATCATGGCCGGGTGCTGCGCCAGGGGAACGTCCAGGAATTACGGACGCTTCGGCAGGATCGTTACCGCTTACAAATCGAGGGCGACCCGGCCGTCTTCCTGGAAGAGTTGCGCCTTGAAGGCGTGCAAGTCATCCACGACAATGCGCGGGGCGAGGTGCGCGTCGCCGTGCCGCCCCAATGGATTACCCGTGCCTTTTTCGCCCTCGCGGACAATCACGGCGTCGTGCTGCGCGGCCTGCAGCGCGACGACGAGGATTTGGAAGAATTGTTCCATCGCGTGCTGGCCGAGGATCGGTCTTCCATTTAGACACTGAAAAGCAACGGGATCACGAAAACACGAAAACACGAAACAGAAAGTAAGAGAGTCTCTACCACGCTCGTGAATTCTTTCTCTGCCTTTTTCGTGTTTTCGTGATCGTTGTTTTTCTTTAATCGCCGAATACCGCCATGCCGAGCCTTCTCCACTACCGCGCCTGGCACGGCGAGTTTCACGACCCGGCCTGGGCGCCGCTGCCCATCGCTCGCGTCGCGCTGGCGATGATGTTTCGCCGCAAGCTCTTCTGGACCTTCTACGGCTTCTCGCTTCTCACATTCCTGATGTTCTTCTTCGGCCTGTTCCTGTTGTCCTGGGCCGAGGCGCAGGCCAGCGATGAATCGTTGCCCATCGGCGGCGGACGCATCAAGGCCGGCGTACTCATGGATCAATTGCGCAACGGACTGAAGCTCAACGGCACCGGCGAGACCTATCGCAACTACTTCTGGTTTCAGGGTAGCATCGTCATCGTCGTCCTTGCAATGGCGGGGGCGTTGGTCGTCGGCAACGATTTCCGCTTTGGCAGCCTGCCGTTTTACCTGAGCAAGCCGCTGGCGCCGTGGCACTACGTCCTCGGCAAGTGCCTGGCCATCGCCGCGTTCATCAATCTGATGACGACATTGCCGGCCCTCGTTCTCTTCGTGCAATATCGTTGTCTTTATCCCTGGGGCGGCTGGGAGTACGAGGCGGCCATCCTCGGCGGCATCCTCGGCTATGGCCTGGTTTTGACAGTGGTACTAAGCATCCTCTTGATGGCGACGGCCAGCTGGCTGCGGACCACCGTGCCGCTCATCATGGCCTGGACGACGTTGTTCTTCTTCCTGCGCCAGCTGACGAACACGCTGGTGGACGGCCTCGGCTACGATCCGCGCTGGCGGCTCTTCGACCTGTGGAACAATACCTATCTGGTGGGCAACTACCTGCTGGGCCTGAGCGTGCCGCGTCAGCCGCAACCCTACGAAGCCGCCCTGGTTTTGGGAGCGACGTGCCTACTATGCCTGACCTACTTGAACCGGCGGATCCGCGCGGTGGAAGTCGTGCAGTAAGCGAAGCCGTCATCGCGGCGCCTCCGCTGCTCCCGCGTCCCCGGCCGGAACTTCAACCACCGCTTCCCGCGCTGCTCACCTTCGAGCGCGTGACCAAATGGTATGGCCCCGTCATCGGCGTCAATCAGGTGACGCTGGAACTGCGGCCCGGCATCACCGGCTTGGTCGGCGGCAACGGCGCCGGCAAGAGTACGCTGATGCGTCTGGCGACCGGGCACATGCGGCCCGACATCGGCAGCGTGGCCGTATGTGGCCGCGACGCCTGGAGCGCCGACGCCAAGCGGCACGTCGGCTACTGCCCCGACCTCGACGCCTTCTACGAGGAAATGTCCGGCCGGCAATTCGTCGAGGCGATGGCCCGGCTCAACGGCTATCCGCGCGTCGAGGCGCGCCGCCGCACCGAGGAGACGCTGTCCCTCGTCGGTATGGCCGACCGCGCCGAGCGGCGCATTCGCGGCTATTCCAAGGGCATGCGCCAGCGTGTCAAGTTGGCCCAAGCCCTGATCCACGACCCGGAAGTCCTCGTCCTCGACGAACCGCTGAGCGGCATCGACCCCATCGGCCGGCACGAAAGCGTTACGCTGTTTCGCCGCCTGGCCGAGCGCGGCAAGTGCCTGCTCATCTCCAGCCACGAACTGGAGGAACTGGAGAAGCTGACCGACCACATCGCCATCATGGCGCGCGGCCGCATCGCCGCGGTCGGCAGCGTCGCCCAAATCCGCGCCCTGCTGGACGACCATCCCCATGCCGTGCGCGTCGATAGCGACCGGCCGCGCGAGTTGGCCGGGCTTCTCCTGCGCTTGCCCGACGTACTCGGCGTCGAGATCACTTCCGACGCTACGCTCATCGTCCGCGCCCGCAATCCGCGCAGCTTCTTCGCCGAGTTCACGCGCGTCGTCCTCGAAGAAGATATTCGCGTCGATCGCCTGGAAACGCTCGACGCCTCGACCCACGCCGTTCTCGGCTATCTTTTGGGAGGCGTTTCTTGAAAAGACAAGGAGACCAGGAGACTTGGAGACTTGGAGACCAGGAGACCGATTCTGTCTCCAGGTCTCCAAGTCTCCTTGTCTCCCTGTCTTTTTTGATTTGGCTGTCGGTGCGGCGGCAAGCGCGGGCGCGGCAAATGGTGTGGATCGCGCTAGGGCTATTGGCGGTGACGACCACGGTGGTGGCGCTGAACACGGCGCGCGGCCGTTGGAGCATGGAACATTGGCGGCAGCCGCGCGGCGTGGGAGCTAGCTTTGGCACGCTCCTGGAAGTGTTTTCGTTCGACCGGCAACGGGCGGCCACGCTGACGCCATTGCCCACGGGCATCACGGACGCCGTTCTCGGCGCCTGGCGGGCGGCGCTGGAGCATTCGGGCTTTCTGGTGTTCGCGGCTTTCGTCGTCTACTCGATCTTCCTGAGCTTCCTGTTGCCGCTGTGGAGTCTCAGTTTCGCCACCGAGGCATTGGGCAGCGAGCGCGAATCGCGCAGTTTGTTGTGGCTCTTGAGCCGTCCATTGCCGCGGCCGGCGATCTATCTCGCCAAATACGTCGCGCTGTTGCCTTGGGCGATAGGATTGAACGTCGGCGGGTTCGCCGTGCTGTGTCTGGCGGCGGGCAGTCCGGGGCTGATGGCGCTGCGCCTCTTTTGGCCGGCCGTGGTCGGGGCCACCTTTTGCTTTTGCGCTCTGTTCCATTTGATGGCCGCTCTCTTTCGCCGCGCCGCCGTCATCGCCATCGTCTATTCGTTTTTCCTGGAGACGATCCTCGGCAATATGCCGGGTTACTTGAAGCGCGTCAGCATCGGGTTCTACACGCGCTGCATCATGTTCGACGCGGCCGAGACGATCGGCGTGTCGCCGCCGGAAAAGGCGGAGGTCTACTGGCCCGTGGACGCCGCCACGGCCTGGATGGTTTTAATACTTGGGACCGTGGTGTTGCTCGGGCTGGGCATGTTCGTCTTCTCGCGCGTCGAGTACCGCGACGAAAGTTGAGCTATGATTTGATTAGCGACGCTTTGAAGAAGCGTTGGAACACGAGGCGCCTATGACCCTATCCCCCCCCGAAGGCGACGTCGAAACGGAGCCTTCGAGCGACGGCCATCCGTCGCGTCTCGATGGCTTCCCCCGCTGGCAGCCACCGCCCGCCGAGGAAGTGCCCGCGTCGCTGACCATCGCCGTCAGCCGCGAGGCCGGCTCGCGTGGCGCCACCATCGCCCGGCGTGTCGGCCGCAAGCTGGGCTGGCAGGTCTACGAGCAAGAGTTGCTCGACACCATCGCCCACGAAGGGGCCTTCGCCGATGGCGTCCTGGCATCGCTGCCTGCGGCCGCGGCGCGCTGGGCCGACGACCGGCTGCGACTCCTGTTGCGCGAGGGCCGACTAAGCGATCACCCGCCCGTCGTCGGCGTGGCCCGCGTCGTCCTGGCACTGGCGGCACAGGGAGAAGTGGTGATTCTCGGCCGCGGCGCCGGCTTCCTTCTCCCGCCCGAGACGACGCTGCACGCCCGCGTCGTGGCGCCGCGCCAGGACCGCGTCGCCTATTTCGGCCAATGGCAGCGGTTGACGACCGATGAAGCCGCCGAACAGGTGAAACT
>JBBSES010000408.1:0-4690 GCA_038239465.1 Gemmatales bacterium | reverse complement strand
GCCTTCACGGCCTCAGCGCCATCTTCGGGCACTCCCGCCTTGCCATTGCCCGCCACGGTGCTGACGACGCCGGTATCGAGCCGCACCATGCGGATGCGCTTGTTGTCCAGGTCGGCCAGGTACAGGCGCTCCCCCGTGGGGTCGAGCGCCGCGCAGTAGATGGCGCCGAACGTGGCCTTCGTCGCCGGCCCGCCATCGCCGTCAAAACCCTTGTCGCCGGTGCCCGCCACGGTACTCATCGTGCCGCTCTTGGCGTCGATCTTGCGGACGCGGCGGTTTAAGGTATCGGCGAGGTAAACGTCGCCATTGGGCGCGACGGCGACGTTGTGCATGTTGTTGAAGCGCGCCTTGGCCGCTGGCCCGCCGTCCCCTTCGAATCCCTTTTCCTTGGCGGCGCCGGCGAGGATGGACAGCTTCTCCCCGGCGGCCCCCTTCCATACGCGGCCGCCCGACATTTCGACCACGTAGCGATTGCCCTGCTTATCGAAATCGATGCCGAACGGCTCGATGAGGGCCGGATCGCCGCCATCGACGACGACGAGCTTATCGGCGCGCGACGGCACGGCGCCGGCCAACGCGATGGCCAGCGTCAACGACAAGACATGACGAATGAGCATGGCGGCAATCCTCGGTGACGAAGCTCGGGACGAGCGAATGGCAACAGCATACCGCCGCGCCTGAGCTATCGCTAGCCGCCGATGATTCCCGCCCGCGAGGACGTATACTTGAGGAGGGTGCTTCCCTTCTCGCTTCCCGGTGCGCCGTCCATGAACAACCTCTCCGGCCAGTCGATTCGCCTGTTTCAGTTCTCGGGCATCACGGTCTTTCTGCACTGGTCGTGGTTTCTCGTCGCCTTTTATCAGATCTACTACCGCTCCGGCCGCTATACGGCGCCCGCCTGGATGGTGCTGGAATACCTGTCCCTGTTCGCCATCGTCTTGCTGCACGAGTTTGGGCATGCCCTCGCCTGCCGGCAAGTCGGCGGCAAGGCGGAGCAGATCGTGCTGTGGCCGTTGGGCGGCGTCGCCTTCGTGTCGCCGCCGCCGCGGCCGGGGGCCGTCCTGTGGAGCATCGCCGCCGGGCCGCTCGTCAACTTGCTGCTCGCGCCGATCCTGTTCGGCGCCTGGTATCTGACCGCCGCCGGCTTCTTGCCCGTCGGCGAGGATGCCCAGACGTATATCGAGATCGTCGCCATCATCAACGCCGGCCTGTTCATCTTCAACATGATGCCGGTCTATCCGCTCGATGGCGGCCAAATCCTGCAAGCCCTCCTATGGTTTTGGCTAGGCCGGGCCAGGAGCCTGCAAGTCGTCAGCTATATCGGCATCGCCGGCGCCATCGGCCTCGTGGTCCTCGCCCTGGGCGTCACCACCGACATATGGTTGGTCGTCATCGCCGGCTTCATTGCCTGGCAAGCGTGGAACGGCCTGATGCGCGCCCGCGCCCTGTCCCAACCGGGGGTGGACTCCCTTGTCACTGGCCTGGATTTCATGGGCCGCCGCGATTTCGCCGCCGCCATCGCCGCCTTCACGCAGGCCATCGCCAGCCGTCCCGAACCGCAGTCTTTGGCGCTGGCCTACGTCAACCGCGCCGCCGCCTACGTGGAATCGGGCAACGCCGACGCCGCCATCGCCGACAGCACCGAGGCCATGCGCCTGGCCCCGGACCAGGGGGTCGCCTTCATGATCCGCGGCATGGCGCATGGCCTCAAAGGCGAACCCCAGAAAGCACTGGCCGACTACGACGAGGCCGTGCGCTTCGACCCGAAATCGCCCGGCCTCTACGTCAACCGCGGCATGATCCACGGCCGTCTCGGCGCCTACGCCGACGCCCGCGCCGACTATCTGGAAGCGATCCGCCTCGATCCCGAAGCGGCCATCGCCTTCAACAACCTGGCCTGGCTCTTGGCCACATGCCCGCGCGACGAACTCCGCGACGGCCCGCAAGCATTGGCCTACGCCCGCCGCGCCTGCGAACTCACGCAAGGACAAGTGGCCACCTGTCTAGCCACCCTCGGCGCGGCCCACGCCGAAGTCGGCGACTTCTACGAAGCGAGCAAGTGGCAGGGGAAGGCGCTGGAAGACGAGGCCTATCGCCGTCAATACGAGGAAGACGCGCGGCAACGGTTGCAGCAGTACGCTGCGGGACAGGCGTATCGGGCGGGGTGAGGGGAAGCCGGTTAGCGACGCTTCGTAGAAGCGTATCACGCTTCTACGAAGCGGCGCAAACCGGGGAACGGACGTGTTTACTTAGCTAATCGCATGTACCGCTTGCCCTTCTCGTCCCAGCGCAGTTGGTCGCGGTTGTCCTCGTACCACTTCATCCAGCGGGCGAACGCCTGGCCGCCGTAACCGGACGGCCGCGCTCCCATAACCATGTTGCGCCCGGCTCATTGGCGCGCCAAGGAATAATGGCGCCATCGGTGCCGTCATGTCGGGATGTCCGCGATGCGGGCCACGTCGTCGAGCGCCAGCTGCGTCTGCGCGATGTCGGCCGCATCCTCGTCTTGCGGCAAACGGCGGCGGGCGAACTGGAAGACCGGCGGACCATAGAGGCCGACGAACTCCGTCCACGCTTCCTTGTCCTGGAAGTCGAGAATGCGGTCCAGCAAAGTAACCCGCGTCGCCGGCCATTGCGCCATGACCTTCACCCTCCGCAAGAGAGAACGCCGCTCGAAACGCGACCTTACAAGAAAACACCCGCCTTATTTTCCTCCCCCGCCTCTTCCGTTGAAGCACGCCCCCGGGTTACAATCGAACTACCTGCTATCCTCTTTTCCCCCTGCCCTGCCCGCCGCCGAGGATTCCCATCATGGACACGCTCAATCGCCGCGAGTTGCTGCGCATCGGCGCCTTGAGTCTCTTCGGCACCGGACTGGCCTCGGCCTCGTCGTCCCCTGCCCCGCGCTCGGGCGGCCGTTGCGTCTTCATCTTCCTGAAGGGCGGGCCGAGCCACCTCGACTTGTGGGACCCCAAGCCGGCGGCGCCCGTCGAGGTGCGCGGGCCGTTTCAGACCATCGCCACCACCCTGCCCAGCGTCCGCTTCGGCGAACTGCTGCCGGGTAGCGCGGCGATCGCTAATCGCCTCACGATCGTGCGCTCGATGGTGCATCGCTTCGCCAATCACATCGCGGGGACGTACATCGCGCTGACGGGTTCGAGCAATCAGCCCGACGCCGACCGCGAGGCCGCTCCCGACGATTTCCCTGGGCCCGGCGCCGTGCTGAATTACTTGCAAAAGACGCCAGCGCCGGTGCCGGTGAGCGTGTCGCTGCCGACCTGGTTGAGCATTCCGGGGCCGTCGAACCGGATGCCGGGGCAGTACGGCGGCTTCCTCGGGCCGGCGTGCGATCCGTTTCTCATCGCCGGCGATCCGCAGCAGCCAGACTATAAACCCCTGGCGCTGACGCTGCCCGAGGACATGCCGATGGATCGCTTGCAGGGTCGGGTGAGCCTGCGCGATCAACTCGATTATGCGGCGCGGGCATTGGAAGTGCGCGGCCGGGCCAGCCACGACCGGGCCAATCAGGTGGCGCTGCAGCTGGTGACGAATCCGAAGATCAGCGAGGCGGTCGATTTGAAACGCGAGCCGGACAAGGTGCGCGAGCGCTACGGCAAGACGCGCTTCGGCCAATCGCTATTGCTCGCTCGTCGTCTCCTGGAAGCGGGCGTCCGCTTCGTGGCGCACAACGAGTTCAATCAGACGTGGGACACGCACGGCGCCTTGCAGGGCCGCTACAAGCAACTGGTGCCGGCCATGGACCGCGCCTTCGCGGCGCTGGTGGAAGATCTGCACGAACGCGGCTTGCTGGAGGAAACGCTCGTCGTCAACACGGGCGAGTTTGGCCGCACGCCGACGATGAACCCCGGCGCCGGCCGCGACCACTGGCCGCGCGCCTACTCCGCGGTGCTGGCGGGCGGCGGCATCCGGGGCGGCCAGGTCTACGGCAGCAGCGACACGCGCGGCGGCGATGTGGGTTCACAGCCGGTCTCTCCCGCCGACTTGCTGGCGACCATGTGGCAGTGTTTGGGCCTCTCGCCCGAGACGGAACTGCGCGATCGGCTGCACCGGCCCTACGCCCTGAGCGGCGGCCGCGTGGTCGAAGGATTGCTGGTGTGAGTTCTTGTTTACGTTTCGCGCCCTCCCGCGAAACGTAAACAAGAACTCATCGACCGTGACCGGCCGTCTCGGCCACCGCGAAGGAATCGAAAAACCGCGCGGCGTCCCCCTGCCCTGCCCGCAGTTTCGGCCCACCGGCGAGCAGCAGATAATAGCGGTCGCCCGCGCGATAGAGGCGGGCTAGCACCACGCCGCCGCCGGTCGTTTCCGCCTGCAACTCCTTGCCGACCAGGGAACCGCGCGACACGTCGGCCTCGCGCGTCAGTCGGCCCTTCAGCGCCTTCAGGAGATAATCGCGCTCGGCGGCGTATACGTCGTCGAACGACGCTTTCGCGCCCGGGGCACAGGTGAGGAAGAAACCCATGTCCTCGCGTTCGCGGAGGACCGTATACTTATTACCACTTCTCAATCCCGGCCCGTGCATGACTACTTCCCGCGCCACGGGCGAACCGGGCATGAGCAGGCGGCACTGGCCCTCGGGCGGCGCGAATTCGACCCAGGCCGACGCGGGGATGGCCGTGCTTTCGAAACGCTGGTACAGGACGAACCCGCCGATGCCCAGCGCCGTCAG
>JBBSES010000407.1:0-4700 GCA_038239465.1 Gemmatales bacterium | reverse complement strand
TGTCGTTCAGGTTGTAGCGGGCGTAGTAGTCCTGGCACCATTCTTGGACGTTGCCGTGCATGTCGAACAGGCCGAAGCCGTTGGCCTTGAATCGGCCCACGGGCTGCGGCCGGCGCGGTTGTTTGTCGCCCGTGTGGAAGTTGGCATCTTCGCCGGCAAGGTTAGGGCCGACGTGGTAAGCCGTGGTCGTGCCGCCGCGCGCGGCGTATTCCCACTCGGCCTCGGTCGGCAGGCGATACTTGCGCCGGGCCTTCTTCTCCTCGGGCAAATTCGAAAGGGCGTCGCAAAACGCCTTGGCCTCCTCCCATGTCACGAAATCGACGGGGAAATTGGGCGTGTCCTGGCCGATGACCATGAGCTTGGCCCACCATACGGCGCTCTCCGGCTGATAAACGCTGGGATTGCGCTTCATCACCTGTTCGTATTGGCGCTGCGTCACTTCGTAGGCCCCCAGGTAGAAAGGCCGCGCGATCTCGACTTCGTGCGGATCCTCGTCGTCGCCGTGGCCGGGTTCCGCCTTGGGCGAACCCATGACGAACGTGCCGGGCGGGATGTACACCAAACGCATGTTGATGGAATTGACGATCGGCTCGGCGGTCTTCGGGAATGCGGGCTTGGCGGGTTTGGTCTCCAGGGCAACTCGGCCGGTGGCCCCGGTTCGGGGTCCGCGGGGTAACATCAGGGCCAGCAGGCCGACGACCAGAACCAGTGCTATCGCTGCCGCGGCAACCGCGATCCGCCACCGGCGAGGGCCGCGCTTTCCCGCGACGCGCAGGAACGGCTGCGTCATGGCGCCCGGCCCGTCCGACTGGCTGGTGTCGGAAGCCGTCCGCAACCCCACGGGCGGCGGCACGAAAGCGACGATGCCCTCCCGCCCGGTGGCCACGGCGAAGGGACGCAGCGCGGCGGCCACCTCGGCGGGCGATTGATAGCGGTCCTCCGGCTTCTTGGCCATCATCTTGCGGAGGATGCCCGGCACCTCCGGCGGCAGGTCGCGGCGGATTTCTTCCACGGCAGGCGGCGAGTCCAGCTGGTGTTGCAGCAGCTTTTCCGTCAGCGAGTCGCCCGCGAAGGGAGGCCGGCCGGTCAGCAGGAAATAGAGGGTGCAGCCCAGACTATAAACGTCGGCCCGGCCATCGACCTGGCGCGCATTGCGCGCCTGCTCGGGAGCCAGGTAATCGGGCGTGCCCATGACGGTGCCGGTCGCCGTCAGCGGGTTGTTGTCCGTGTCGCCCGACGCGCCCCAATCGAGACGCGCTAGACCGAGGTCGAGGACCTTGACTGAGCCTTGGCGCGTCCGCATCAGGTTGGACGGCTTGATGTCGCGGTGAACCAGCCCTTGGTCGTGGGCGTGCTGCAATCCCAGGGCGGCCTGGCGGATGACATCGCACGCCTCGGCTCCGGGACGCGGCCCTTCCTGCTTGACGAACTTGGCGAGGTCGATGCCGTCGAGATATTCCATCGCCAGGTAATGGCTGCCGTGGATTTCGCCGGCATCGTAGACGCGGACGATGTTCGGATGATCGAGGCGGGCGGCCGCCTGGGCTTCGCGCAGGAAGCGCGTCACGGCGGCGGGCGAGGCGAGACATTCCTTGCGCACGACTTTCAGGGCGGCCAGGCGGTGCAAGCGCCGCTGCCTCGCCTTGAAGACTTGCCCCATGCCGCCTTCGCCGATAAGCGACAAGAGCAAATATTGGCCGATGAAGAGTTCGGCGCCTTTGCCCTTGGCCAACTGGTTGACTTGCCAGGGGGTCAGCCAGCCGCGTTGGACCAGTTCCTTGGCCAACTCGCGCACGGCCGGGAAGCGCGGCGCGATGTCGCGCGTCAGTTCGTCGAGTTGCTCCGCTTCGAGGTATGGCCCCTGGCGGAGAACGTCGAGCAGGTCGGCGGCGGTAGCGAGCGGCATGGCGGACATCTCCGGCAGTGGTCCCGATTTCATCCTTGCCATCTTCGGCGCGGCTCTCGATACTGGCCAGGGTTCCCGCACCGGGAATTCCCATCTACCCTCGCAGGGAGACCGCTCATGTCCCGTCGCTTGCTCGTGGCCGCCCTCGTTCTCCTGGCTCCCGCCGTCGCCCGCGCCCAGGACGCGCCCGAGCGCCTGCTGGGGGCCTCCACGCAGCTGTATCTGCGCTGGGACGGCGTCGAGGCGCACAGCGCCTCGTATCAAAAGACGGCGCTCGGCAAGATGCTGCAAGAGGACACCGGCAAATTTCTCGGCGGCGTCTATCGGCTGCTCGAAAACAACCTGGCCGAGCAGATGACCGTGCCGCAACTACTGGCCGGCATCGACCCGGTCGAGTTGCAGAAACTGCAAGACTACGTGGCCGAGGCTCCCAAGCTTGTACCCGTCCTGACGAAGAACGGTTTCGTCCTGGCCGCCGAGTTGCGCGGCATCGAGCCGCCGCAGCTTCAGGTCACTCTCATCCTGCCGGGCGCCGGGGCCGATCCGAAGCCGTTCCAAAGCCTGCTGCGACTGATCGCCAATCAAAACAAGCTGGAGATCAAGGAAGCCAAGATCGCGGCCCGGCAAGTGTCGCACATCGACACCGGCTTCGTGCAGGTGACCTGGTGGACCGACGACAAGGACGCCGTCCTCGTCGTCGGCACCGACAAGCCCGAAGAGGTCGTCAAGCGGGCGGTATCGAAGGAAGACCGCATCGCCGACAACACCCAGTTCAAGCGCGTCCGCGAGTTCAAGGATTTCGAGACGGCGGCGCGCGGCTACCTCGACGGATCGGCCCTCCTGAAAGTGGCCCGCTCCCGTAAGGACGTGAGCAAAATCCTTGACGGCCTGGGCCTCGACAACTTGCACGCCGCTCGCTTCTACCTCGGCTTCGACGTGCCGGCCGAACGGGGCCTTTTGGAAATCGACATGCCGGGGCCGCGCAAGGGCCTCCTCGATTTCGCCAATCAGAAGCCGTTCAAGCTGGCCGACGTACCGCCGTTGCCCGACGACGTGCTCAGCTTCACGGCCCTGAAATTCAGCGCCCTTGGCGTCTACGACACGAGCGTCAAGGTGACGGAATCGGTCCTCGACGGTGTGTTCCCCTTCGGCAAGCCGATCTTCCAAGCGGGCTTGAAGCAGGTCAACGACAAGCTCGGGTTCAATCTGCGCAACGACATGCTAGCCGCGCTGGGTGATACCGTGGTCGTCTACAACTCGAACACCGATGGCCCGGTCAACCTGGGCGCCGTCGTCATGTTCCAGGCGAAGGACGCCAAGAAGCTCAACGAAGCCATCGACAAGTTCTTAAAAGTCCTGCCCGAGTTGATCGGCATGGAGGTCAAGGTCAACAAGCGGACCTATCGCAAGGCCGAGGTGTGCGAGGTGGCGGTCAAGCAACAGGGATTCATCTTCCTGCCGACCTATACGGTACATAACGGCTGGCTGGCGGTGAGCTTTTTCCCGCAGCCGGTGCAGGGGTATATCCTCCGTGCCGACGGCGAAGTGCCGGCCTGGAAGCCGGGGCCAGCCGTCGAAACGGCGCTCGACAAGATGCCGAAGGAATACACGCTGCTCTCGGTGTCGGACCCTCGGCCGTCGGTCAAGCAGGTGCTGTCGATTTCGCCGCTCATCGGCGCGGCAGTCCGGAACTTCGCGCCGGACAGCAAGTTCGACGTGGGCGCCATCCCCAATGGCCATCAGGCGACGCGGCATCTGTTCCCCAACGTCACCACGCTCAGCGACGATGGCTCGACGCTGCGCCTGCAGACGCGATCGTCGTTCCAGGTGCCGTTCGATATCGTGGGGCTGGACAGCTACGCGGGGATGTTCTTCATCCTGCAACTGCTGCGGTTTTGATTTGCTTTCTTGTTTACGTTTCGCGCCCGCGCCGGGCGCGAAACGCAAACGGGACTAGGGCAGTTCCACCTCGGCGGGCATCAGCACGAATTCGTCTTGTCCCTCGGGCGGCGCCGTCATCCTGATCTCCTTGACGCGCCAACCGTGATGCTGCAGCGTGCCCTTGAAGGGCGGCTGCCCCGTGACGTTGCCCGTCAAGCGCACGGCCGACGGATCGAAGCCGGACGCCACCTCCACCGTCGCCCCTTCCGCTTGCGGCAACACCGGCTCCAGCACCAGATGCTCCTTGAGCGCCAGCTGACATTTGCGATGAATGTCGCGCACGGCGGCGCCGACCTGGGCGTCGGGATAATCCTGAATGTTTTCCAAGAGGAAATCGAGCAAGCGGCCTTCGCGCTGCAGCAGGGCGAGCGCGCGGATGGGCGCCGCCGATGGCTTCACGGGCTTGGGAGGCACGGGGGGCGGTGGGTTCAGCAAGAGTTCGACCTTGGCGGCAAGTTCGGGATTGACGCGGATACGCCGCGCCAGGTTGATGGATGTCACATCGACGCCGCCGAGCAGGGCGAAGGCGAGGCCGACGACGACGACGGTGGCAACCACACTGACGAGGACGATGAGCAGCGGGTCGTTCATGGGACAAGCCTTTGGCCGCGAGGTTCGGGGAATACACGAAGATTTGTTTTATAAGAAGGACGATGCGTTTGACGAGCGGAGGGCGTCAGCCCCCCGTGGAACTTCCAATCGCGTCGGCCGCGTGGTTCCCCCGGTGGAAATCCACGGGGGGCTAACGCCAATACCGTTTAACGAAGCTCGATGTTCAGTACGATGTACAGTATTTTTCAGGCGATTTTTCAATGTACAAACAAGTGAACTGCGTCCTTCGTTAAACGGTATT
>JBBSES010000406.1:0-4704 GCA_038239465.1 Gemmatales bacterium | reverse complement strand
GATTGGCTCTTCGCCGTCAACGACGTGCGGCCGTCCTTCATCCGCGTGGAAGCCGACGAAGCGACCTACAACATGCACATCATCCTGCGCTTCGAGTTGGAGCAAGCGCTCATCAAGGGCGACCTCGACACCGGCGACGTGCCGAACGCCTGGAATGAAAAGTTCAAGCAATCGTTCGGCATGACGCCGCCCGACGATACCCGCGGCTGCCTGCAAGACATCCACTGGAGCATGGGCGGCATCGGCTACTTCCCGACCTATACCCTCGGCAACCTGTACGCCGCCCAGCTGATGGAGCAGGCGCGCCGCGATCTCGGCGATATCGATGGCGATTTCCGCCAGGGTACGTTTGGCCGTATGAAACACTGGCTAAACGATAAAGTCCACAAGCCGGGCCAACGCTGGCGCGCCGGCGAGTTGTGCCGCCGCGTGACGGGGCAGACACTAAGCCATCGGCCCTTGTTGACGTATCTGCGCGGGAAGTATGAATCGCTTTATGGGATATGAGAGACGCCGAGTGGCCATAGGCGCGGCCAGACGGCCCCTCGTCGAATTCCTAAAGCGGCCTCTTCGCGCCGCGCCACCGGAAGAAATCCCGAAACGCCGCATACGCTCCGTACCCCATCAAAGACAGGGCCAGGACGAGCAGCGCCAGCGCGACGGCGTGTTCCGTCGCCGTCGTTGGCGTCAACTCGTACCCCATGACTTCGATGTCGAGGATCGCCTTCGCGTGATGGCCGAACAGAACCATGACTTGTCCTTTCAAAACTCGATGCCCTGCTGTGCCTTGACTCCCGCCTTGTAGTGGTGCTTGACCGCCTGGATTTCCGAGACCGTGTCGGCCAGGTCGCGCACCTCGGCCGGCGCGCCGCGGCCCGTCAACACCACGTGCAAATCCGCGTCCTTGGTCTTGAGGAACGCGACCACCTCGGCCGGGTCGAGGTAGCCGAGCTTCATGACCACATTGATCTCGTCGAGGATCACGAGGTCGTACCGTCCCGAGGCGACCGCCTCCTTGCTCACCTCCCAGATTTCGCGCGTGGTGGCCACGTCCTGGTCGCGGTTTTGCGTGATCCAGGTGAAGCCGTCGCCCATCGGCCGGATTTCCACGTCGAGGGCCAACTCGGCCCCGTGAGCGCGCAGCAAGTCGGCCAGCTTCTTCTCGCCGGTCTTCCACTTGCCCTTGATGTACTGCACGATGAAGACGCGGAAGCCGTTGCCCAGCGCGCGGAACGCCAAGCCGAGGGCACTGGTGGTCTTGCCCTTGCCGTCGCCGGTGATGACCATGATAAGGCCGTGTCGCCGTTTGCCGGCCATGCTCCACCTATGGTGAGTAGGCTGCCGGAAAGCGCGCGGCGGGAATGGGGCGCATTGGCCCCGAAGACCCCGGCGGCCCCCCCTCGGAGGCGCTTCCCGGAAGCGGTGTTTCGGCCCGGTCTTCTGACTCGCGGGCTGCCTACCGCCCCTCGCCTTCCCGTCCGCTCGGACAGTGGCGCGACTGAGGGGTTTCGTTCCCGCTTACAGCGGCGGGGCCGTGCCGGACTCTCACCGGCTTCCCGAACGGCCGAAACGTTGTGAAGGAATAGTATGCGAAGCGCGCGACCGCTTGTCAAACGTCAGGGATATGTCGTCCCGGTTTGCGCTTGATCCGCAGATCGCTTCGGACGACGATACGGGAGCCTCGCCTGCCGACCCACCTTGGAGAGAGAATCGCATCATGACCACCTGGAAGACTCGGGGCCGCGACCTCGTCGCCGGCCTCGGCGGTTTGGTCTGCCTCGCTGGCCTGATCGCCGCCGAACCGGAACCAGCCAAGACGGAGCCGATCGTCGTGGTCGATGGCAACGGCAAGGAACTCAAGATCAAGGGCTACAAGATCACGGCCGGCACGCGTCACCTCGGCTGGCTGGCGCCGGCCGACAAGGCGCCGCCGGAACCGAAGAAAGACGACAAGGCGCCGAAGGATCCGCCCAAGGGAAAAGCGGCGCCACTCCCGAAGCCCTCCGCTGGTCCCGAGGCGCTCGAATTCCGCGAGGAACACTCGACTAACCTGCGCGAAGGCATTATGACGCTGGTGCCGCTCGACCGCGTCCGCGGCCTCGATTACGACGCCGACACGCAGACCGTCACCCTGAACGTGGCCACCTCGGACAAGAAAGAGGCCGACGACGTCCTCAAGGGGACGACGAAATATGTCGGCATCAACAAGCTGACCATTGAGGCCGAGGTGGACAAGGGAGCGCTCGGCATCGCCGAGGTCAAGTTTCAGGGCGGCGTCCCCAAGGGCGGCATCCGCGGCGTCCGCTTCCCGTCGCCCAAGGCCGGGCCGGCTATTGCCGGCCGGGTCGCCACCATCACCAGCACTGATAAAAAGGACAAGGAGCCGTACAAGGTAACGGAGTTGCGCGCCCTGTATCGTCTCCCCGACGGCAGCCAAAAGCTGCTCTCGACGCTCATGTTCAAGAAGACGCTCAAGGTGAACCTGGACGAGGTCAAGAAAATCGTCGCCCTCGATAGCGGCAAATCCGACGCCCACGAATGGACGGTGACGATGGCCGACGGCGAGGAACACACCCTGACGTTGCTCCTGCAGACGCCCGACGAGAAGCCGGCCCAGCTGGAAGGCTTGCTCGGCACGGTGCCGGCGGGATACAAGCTGTTCCCGATCGGCACGATTCACGCGATTGAAATCGCCGCCAAAGCGGAGTGATGAGACGCGACCGTTTACGTTTCGCGCGTACCGCGAAACGTAAACGGGGCCGCTCACCACGCCCCCAAACAGCAGCCCACCCCATCGCCGCCCAGTAGCGGCAGCGCCCGCCGCGCGAACGGCAGCTTCAAATACTCGCTGCGATCGTAGACCACGCGGCCATTCATGAGCGTGTGCGTCACATGCGTGGCGTGTTCGAATGGGTCGCCATCGTAGAGAACCAGGTCGGCGACCTTGCCCGTCTCGATGCTGCCATACCTATCGGAAATGCCCAACATTTTGGCCGGTTCCAACGTGATGGCGCCGAGGGTGCGCTCGAAGCCGAGGCCATTGACCATGGCGATGCCGGCCTCGTGGCGCAGCACGCGCGTCTTGGGTACATAGCCCTCGAAGCCGGTGCCGATGGCCAACGGCACTTTGCGATCGGTCAAATGGGCGGCGTTGCCGAGGTGGCTGTGGAACGTCTCCATGCTGGCGCCGGCGCGCTGCATGGTCGGATGGACGACCACGGGCACCTTGGCGTCGGCGAGCGCGTCGGCGACGAGGTAGCCCTCCGTGGCCAAGTGGATTTGCGAATCGAGCTTGAATTCGGCGGCCAATCGTAGCGCCGTGCCGATGTCGTCGGCGCGATGAGCGCTGAAGAGGACCGGCACCTTGCGGTCCAGGGCCAGGCCGAGCGCTTCGAGTTTTAGGTTGCGCGGCGGCCGTTTGTCCTCGTCCTTCACCGCTTGTTTGCGCTGGTGGTTCTGTGCTTGAACCAGGGCGTTACGCACCAGGTTTGCAGTGCCCATGCGCGTCGTGGGCAGCTTGTTCGGATACGTGGTCTTCACCACCTCGCCCAGGTTGACCAGCAGGCCGGCGGGGAAGCGCACCGTCATCGCCTCGGCCGTCGTGCCCGAGGTGCGGAAGACACCGCTCTGCCCCGCGAGGACGTTAGCCCGGCCAGGAACGGCGTGGACGAGCGTGACGCCATTCTCGCGCAGGAATTGCAACAGTGGCTCGTTGGGATTGAAGCTATCGAGGACACGCACGTCGGCCTGATTGGGGTCGCTCATCTCGTCCTGGTCCTGGTCGGCGTGGATGTTCAGCTTTCCCGACAGGCCGACGACGGTATGGGCGTCGATCAATCCGGGTGTTACCACGGCGGCCGTGACGACGGGCGTATCGGCCGGCAGCTTGAACTTCTCTCGCTCGCCCACCCAGGCGACCTTGCCGTCTTCCACGAGAATCGCACCGTCGTGGATGGTCCCCTTGCCGACGGTGTGGACGCGGCCCGCGTAGATGGCGATGCGATTTGCCTTGTTTTTCAGAGCGGGAGCGCCGGCCGGCGCTTCAGGCGCTTTGACCGGCGACCACGGCTTCACCAACGACGACGGCTTCGGCAGCCGTTCCGGGTCGGCGAAGGCAAAACCGCCCGCCTGATAGGTCCAGTCCTTTTGCCTGGCCCGGTCGAAGACGCGGACGCCGTCGATGTACGTCTCCAAAACTTGGGTGTAGACGCTGAACGGCGCTCCCGAGAGGACGGCGAAGTCGGCGTCCTTGCCTTTGTCGAGGGAGCCGAGTCGGTCGTCGAGGTGCATCATCTGGGCGCCGTGCAGAGTCAGCGCTCGCAGCGCCGCGTCCTCGCTCATGCCGCCGCGCAGGGCGATGGCGCCGGTGCGCAGGAAGAAGCGCGACTCGGTGATGAAGTCGTCGGTGTTGACGGCCACCTTCACGCCCGCTTTGTCGAGGATGGCGCCGTTCTCCTCGATGAGTCCAGCCGTTTCCAGCTTGCCGCCGGGACTGTCCACCAAGGTGAGAGAAACCGACGCCTTGCGCTTGGCCAACTCTTCGACGATGCGATACCCTTCGGTGCAATGCTGCAAGACGATCTCGAAGCCGAACTCGTCGGCGATGCGCAGGGCCGTCATCAGGTCGTCGGCGCGGTGCGAGTGGAAGTGGACGGTGCGCTTCTTCTCCAGCACTTCGACGAGAGGCTCCAGGGCCGGATCGCG
>JBBSES010000405.1:0-4724 GCA_038239465.1 Gemmatales bacterium | reverse complement strand
GGCGAAGAAGCTCGTCGGCGTGCCCGTCTTCGGATTCACATCCACCACGTCCACGCCGTCCCAATAGGCCCCGCTGCTGACGGAGATTTTCGTGGTTCCTTCCGTGATCCGGGCCAGTAAGGCTGGATCGCTGAGCTTGATCTTCGCCGTTCCGCCGGTGACGGGCGACTGAATCGTCCCGGTGAAAGTCTGGGGAACCTTAATCAGCCTGCCATCCTTATCGAGCGCGTCAACCATGGCGGTGAAAGTCACGGTGGCGCCCGGCTGATACTTGTTGGTGAACCCCGAGGCGACGATCGTGTCCGGCGCCTCCTTCCCGGATACGTCCACGTTATTGTCCTGGGCGGGTTGATTGCCCAGGGTCACGCGGACGCCGATGTGGATATCGGCCATGCTCTCGGGAAACACTTCGACCAAGCTGCCCCCTTGCTTGTTTTCGGGGACGATCGGTTGCAGGAGCTTAGAGGACACGGATCGGCCCCCCGTGCCGCCCTTGGCGAACACCGAACGATCGACGACCGCGAACATGCGGCGGCGCTGGATGCGTCCTTCCGAACTTCCCAGTTCCTTGCCGAGGCGGTCCTGGTCGTCCACTTCGAAGAAGCCGACCGTGACGTAGACCGCGAAGCAGTTGCTGCGGTACGTGATGTTGTTGTAAATCTTGTTGAGCAACGAGTGCTTCAGGTACGGATGGTCGGGGCAACCGGCCGCGCCTGCCTGCAGTTCGAACAGAGGCCGGCCGCCGTCGGGGTGCTGCCGGAAGATCGTGTCCTCGATGCCGGCGCCGTTGGGATACTGCTTGTCGCCCGCATCGACCATGCCCGTCGTCAACGGCATGAAGGGCCGATCGTCTTTGCCGGGCCGGCCGTCCGCTGCCTTGGTGCGCGACTTGAGCAGGCCGCGATAGATGTCGTCCACCTCCGCGTCGGTGAAGTAGTTCGGCGCCTGCGCGTCGCACATGGCCCGGAAGACCGACGAGGCGGGGCCTTGCGGCGTGTTCAGGTCGGGGAAGAGAGTGTTGATGTTGATGCGCCCGGGCAGTCGGTCGCCGAGCGTGGCAATCTGTACCTTCGCGCCTGGGGAAGGCTGCGCGTTGAAGCGGGCGATGAACGTCGTCTCGTCCGGGCAGCTGATGACGTCCACCAGTTCGTTTCCGGCCGCGGTCTTTACGCTGACACGCGTGCCCGGCAGGATGGTCCAGGGGGTGCCACTCTTGCTGACGCCGGCGCGGGTGACGACGCCGACGCGATAAGTGCCGTCTCCCTGGGGAATGGCCTCACGGGTGGATGTGGTGCCGGGCGCCTGCGGCCCGTTGGCCGGCAGGTTGCCGAAGCTGTAACGGTGCGTGGTAAAGAACTCGAGCGCCCGATGGATGCGCACTTCCTGGTCGAGCCACGGGGCGCGGTGGGCGAACTTCTTGCCGTCCTTGTCGATGAACTGCTGCGTCAATTCGTGCGGCTTAAACGCCGACACCTGGCGGATTTCCATGACGCTGGTGACGGGCCGATCCAGGTGGACGAGCCAGTCGAACGGCTGCGTCAGCTTGCCGTGGTCGAACTGCACGAACGACGGCTTATCGAGGTCGGCGCGCTGGGCGTAGTTGCCGGAGTACGGCTGCTTGCGGCCCTGCGACTTGCCCTGGCCGGGGTTGGCCATCTTCGCCTGGTTGTTGCCCAAGGTGACAGCGGCGTTGTTGTTGACTGGCACCTTTTCCATGTAATCGACGGTCACGTACGGGTTGTATAGCGGATTGACGCTGCCGTCGCCCTTGAGCGCGTTCTCGTCGTTGGGCATGCCAGGACTGGCCAGGCGGCGCAGCAGGATCGTCGGCTTCTGGACTTCTTGCAGCGCCTGGCCATCCATCGGCGGCTTGACTTGGTAGGTCATCTTGGCGTCTTGCCGGTCGGGGTTGGGCGCCGGCATGTCGCTCGACTTCGGCACCGGGTTTTCGGCCGCGGTGGTCGTGACCCAGTACACGCCCTTCTTGGCCGCGTCGTCGGAGGGCGTGATATATTGGTCCTGCTTGTCGCCGACGTCCACGACGGCGCGTACCGTCTTCGGGTCCATGGCGGTCAGATCATTGAGGTAATAGTCGTCCGGGTCGCCGAGAACGTTTTCCGGCTTGCGGATGTTCGTGGCCGCATTGGGAGATGCCGGGTCGGAGCCGTTGGGCTTCGACAACACCAGTTGATAGATGGCGTTCTTGCCGTTGTGCAGGTAAGCCTTGCCGTCGTCGGGACGCACCGTGTCATTGATGAACGGGTTGTACAATTTGACGCCGACATCGACTTTGTAATAGATGGCCTTCTTGGGGTTGGAGTTGGCGACGAAAGACGTTTGCACCGTGTCGTTGCGGTACTCGGCGTAGGCCTCGCTGATCAGCACGCGCGGCAGTTCCGTGCCGAAGACCCAGCCGTATTTGATGGTGTCCTTGTTCTTCTTGTCGGCATCGGTTTCGGGGCTTTGGTAGCCGGGATTCCAGTTGAACGGCGTGATGTAATCGTCGTTATCGAGGTGATCGACGATGTTGACCGCTAGCTGGGCCAGCCAACGCAGGGCGGCGTAATCCTCCGAATCGCGTGGCGGTTGATCCGCGGCGGGAAGCGGGTTGCCGTCGCCGTCGGCGATCGGGGCGCCATTGGTCAAGACGCGCAGGCGCTCGAAGATGTCCTTGGCGAACAGTTGCCGGGCCGAGACGGCGGCCTGGAAAGCGGCGGGGTTAGTGATGGCGTGCGTGTTTGGGTCTACATCCGGGTAGTCGGGCAGCACCCGATTCAGGTCGAGCCGGCCGAAGTCCTTGCCGCTCTGTTTGAGTGTGACGCGGCCCATGGCGGCGCGCCAGTCGGCCGAGAACTCGCTGCCCGGCTCCTTGATCGGCGGCACGGTGCCGAAGGGGACGTTCTTGGTGGTTGGGAAGGCGATTCCGGCCCCTTTGGGCACGTCGAGGAAGTCGGGTCCCACCATCTTGCGGGTATATTTTCCCTCGTCGCGGTTCCAGATCCAGCCCTGCATGGCCGGCTGGTCGATGTCCATGCTGAGCATCGTGATCAGCCGGCGGATACGCGCGTCCTTCGTGTTGTTGGGCAACAGCTTGTAAAGATTGGAAGTCAGCGCCGGCGAGTTGGTGTCGCCGTAGCGTAGCAAGGCCTCGGCGTTGGAGAGGTTGTCGTAAATCTTGTTGCCGGGCACCGGCGCGTAGTTGTTATACAGGGCCGGGTGATCGGTGCGTTCCTTGACGGAGAAGCTGCCGAAGCCGGCCGGGAAGGTCGCCCAGCAGCTCTTGCCCGCTGGCATGGTCAGCTTGGCGGTGGCGGCGCCGGCGTCGTCGGTGCCGTCGAAATCGGTGGGGTTGAAGAAGCGCGGCGCGGGCAAGACGGGAACCTCGTTGGGCGCCAAGCCGCCTTCCGGCTTCTTCGTGGAGCCGTAGCGATCCTGGATGAGCGACGCCCATTCGTCTTGCAGTGCCGGGTCGTCGGACAGCTTGCGCGGGTTCATTTCCCAGGGGCCGTAGCCCATGTTCGAGGCGTGGCCGTTGTTCACGCCGCGGATGTTACCGACCACGTTGATATTCAAACGGCTATCGAGATCGACGATGAGCGAGGCGAACAACGGCTTGTAGCGGCGGCCTTGGGGATCGCGGCGGATCGGGAAGCCGAGGTCCATCCAGATGCTGTCGTTGTTGTGGAACTTGCCGGCGTCGTCGAGGAAGCCGGGGCAGCCGGGCAGGTTCTTAACGTCACCACCGCCGTCGGCCGGCATGGGGAAATTCGGGTTCTCTTGCGGGCGGGGCCGCAGGGTCAGGTACTTGCCGGCGGCGTTGGTCCAGTTGGGGTTGGCCGGATCGTCCAACTTGCCGCATAGCCAGGGCCGATGGAACGACTGGATGAGGATGGCGCCATCGGAGGGCCGCATCGCCGCCAGGAACATGTTATTGACGTCGGGATAGGTATAGGTGGCGTTAGCGCCGCCCGCGTATTTGCTCTTGCCGCCACCGGCGGCGCGCCAGTCGGGCCGCTCGGGATCGTGGACTTTGTCGCCGGGGAACACCATGTAGTTAATAAGATGATAATCGTCAGCCGGAGTGCCGTCGGCCAACGTTCCGGCGGGACCGCCAAACTGCCCGCGAAGGCGACCGGTGCCGTTATTAAAATTACTGTCGGAACCCGGCTTGTCCTCGTTGTAGCCCGTCAGGGTACGCAGTAGGCTATGGCCGCGCATGGCGGAGTTAGTACTCGTATTCGTGATGTCGTCTTTCACGTCGTAAATGAGTTGATTCAGATAGTAGGACAGGAGCAGTTCCGGCTCCACGTCGCCGCGGCGCGGCGCCTCGGCCTCCTTCATGAGCCGCGCGGAGACCGCCTGCGACTCGGAGTAGAGGACGAACGTCAGGCCCACGACGGCGAATAGGGCGAGCAGAATCACCACTACCATGAGGATGACTCCGCGGCGCCGGGACGGCGGAGCGGTGCGCGGTCGAAACATGGTCGGTCCCCCTACGGCCGTCGGCCAGCGCGTCCCGCTGTGGGCGCGGAGCTAGCGCGGCGGCGAAGAAATGGTTCGTCGGTTAAGGATACTCGTCGCTTGGCGAGCGGGGGGCGTTAGCCCCAATACCGTTTAACGAAGCTCGATGTTCAGTACGATGTACAGTATTTTTCAGGCGATTTTTCAATGTACAAACAAGTGAACTGCGTCCTTCGTTAAACGGTATTGGCGTTAGCCCCCCG
>JBBSES010000404.1:0-4725 GCA_038239465.1 Gemmatales bacterium | reverse complement strand
TAGCCTTCGCAGGCATCGCAAGCGACTTCCGGCCGTTGGCTCGTGGCGCGATGCGCCTCCATCAGGCGAATGATGGCCGTGATGAGAAAGGCATTCGTGCCCCGCCCGGCGATAAACTCCTTCCAGCGAAAGTCCGCTGCATAAGCGGCGGCATCGTAGCGGCGCCGCGCCAAGAGGCGCAACGCGGGCGGCCCGGGCAAGTCGATCGCGGTTGATAGGGCCAGGACGAGGTTGCTATCCTCCACCTGCGCCTGGGCGATAGGAGACAGGGCCAGGACAAAGGAGAGGGCCGTCAAGGCCGCGAATTGGGTATGTGGCGTGGACGACATCGGATTTCGCCTCTCGAAGCGAGGGGTTTTCTCCACGTCTGGCTATAAGCCAGGAACCGCAGTGGGTCAACGGGGAATAGAGAAGGCGTACTCTCGTTAGCCAGTGAGTGGCGTCCCCTCCTTGGCCGTCCCCCCCGCCGTTTCATACATTTCCATCAAAGCGGCACGGTCTTTTCCTTCACATCCTTCCCGGTGAGGCAGTCAGGCATGGCGCAATCCAAGTACGTTTACTTCTTCGGCGACGGCAAGGCGGATGGCCGCGCCGACATGAAAAACCTCCTCGGCGGCAAGGGCGCCAACCTCGCCGAGATGACCAACATCGGCTTGCCCGTGCCGGCCGGCTTCACCCTCACCACCGAGGTTTGTACCTACTACTACGCCAACGGCCGCACCTATCCGCCTGAACTCAAGGCCGAGGTCGAGGCCGCCCTGCGCAAGACCGAGGAGGTCATGGGCGCCAAGTTCGGCGACGCCAAGAACCCACTCTTGCTCGCGTGCCGCTCCGGTGGCCGCGATTCCATGCCAGGCATGATGGATACCGTGCTGAACATCGGCCTCAACGACTCCACCGTCCAAGCTTTGGCCAAGCAGTCGGGCAACGAACGTTTCGCGCTGGACAGCTATCGCCGGCTGCTCCTGATGTACGGCGAAGTCGTCATGGGCTTGAAGGGACACAAGGAAGAGCCGTTCGAACACGTCCTCCACGCCGCCAAGCACAAGCAGGGCGTCAAGCTCGATAACGAGTTGAGCGTCGAGTCGCTCAAGACGGTGATCGCCCAGTACAAGGAAGCAATCAAGAAGTACACGGGGAAGGAATTCCCGACCGATCCGCACGAGCAAATCTGGAACGCCATCGGCGCCGTCTTCGGCTCGTGGATGAACGACCGGGCCTGCGTCTATCGCCGGCAGTACGGCATCCCCGACGAGTGGGGCACCGCCTGCAACATCATGGCGATGGTGTTCGGCAACCTCGGCGACGATTGCGCCACCGGCGTGGCCCTGACGCGCGACGGCTCGCTCGGCGCCCCCGGCATGTGCGGCGATTATCTCATCAACGCCCAGGGCGAGGACGTTGTCAACGGCTCGCGGCCGACCAAGCGCATCGAGGAGACGCTCGGCCAGGACATGCCGGATGCGTATCGGGAGTTGGTCGCCGTCGGCCATAAGTTGGAGAAGCACTACCGCAACATGCAGGACATCGAGTTCACGATCTCACGCAAGAAGCTGTTCATGCTGCAGACGCGCAACGCCAAGCGCACCGGCTTCGCGGCCGTCCGCGTCGCCACCGATATGCTCGCCGAAGGGCTGATCTCGGAGGAAGAGGCGATCTCGGCGAAGTTCATCCCGGCCGGCGACATGAACCAATTGTCGCAGCCGGTCTTCGACGTCGAGGCGAAAAAAGCCGCCAGCAAGGCGGGCAAGCAGCTGACCAAGGGCATCCCCGCCGGTCCCGGAGCCGCGACGGGCAAGATCGTTTGCTCGCCGCAGAAGGCCGAGAAGATCAAACAGGATAACCCCGGTGCCTCGCTCATCCTCGTCCGCAAGGAGACGACGCCGGAAGATCTGCGCGGCATGAAGGCGGCGTTGGGCATCCTGACGGCCGTCGGCGGCGTCAGCTCGCATGCCGCCCTTGTCAGCCGGCAGATGGGCAAGGTCTGTATCGTCGGCGCCGGCGAACTGGACATCGACAACAACGCCGGCACCGTGAAGGTCAAAGGCCAGACGTTCAAGGAAGGGGACGACATCGCCATCGATGGCTTCACCGGCGAGGTCTTCACCGGCAGCATCGCCACCAAGCCGAGCGAAGTCGTGCAGGTCCTCATCAAGAAGGAACTGGCGCCGGAAAAGTCGGAGTGGTATCCCCGGTTTCAGAAAATCATGGGGTTGGCCGACAAGTTTCGCACGCTCAAGGTGCGGACCAACGCCGACCTGCCCGACCAGGCGGCGGAGGCCATAGCCTTCGGCGCCGAGGGAATCGGCCTGTGCCGTACCGAGCACATGTTCTTCGACCACATCACCGAGATGCGCGAGATGATCATGGCGGCGAACACGGAACAGCGCGAGAAGGCACTGGCCAAGCTGCTGCCCTTCCAGCGCGACGACTTCGCGGGCCTGTTCCGGGCGATGGCGGGCAAGCCGGTCACGATCCGCCTGCTCGATCCGCCCCTGCACGAGTTCTTGCCGCAGAACCAGGCCGGGCAGGAAGAGATGGCGAAGATCATGGGCATGAAGGTCGAAGACATCGCGCGCCGCGTCCACGAATTGCACGAAGCCAACCCGATGCTGGGCCATCGCGGTTGCCGCCTCGGCATCGTCTACCCGGAGATCACCGCCATGCAGGCGCGGGCCATCTTCGAGGCGGCCGTGAAGGTGCGCAAGGAAGGCATCGACGTCTTCCCGGAAGTCATGATTCCGCTGGCCGGCTTCGCCAAGGAATATACCCACCAGGAGAAGATCGCGCGGGCGATGGCGAAGAAGGTCTTCGACGAGACGGGCACGACCGTGGATTATCACGTCGGCACGATGATCGAGTTGCCGCGGGCGTGTCTGGCGGCGGATCAGATAGCGAAGGACGCCGAGTTCTTCAGCTTCGGCACCAACGACCTGACGCAGACGACGCTCGGCATGAGCCGCGACGACTACGGCCCCTTCATCTCGGTCTATACCGATCCGAAGAAGGCCGACGTGATGGCGGCCGACCCCTTCGCGACGATCGATCAGGAAGGCGTCGGCGCCCTGATGAAGATCGGTGTGGAAAAAGGCCGGGCGGCGCGGCCGAACCTCAAGATCGGCATCTGCGGCGAACACGGCGGCGATCCCGATAGCGTCAAGTTCTGCCACCGCATCGGACTTAACTATGTCAGTTGTAGCCCCTTCCGCGTGCCGGTGGCGCGGCTGGCGGCGGCGCAGGCGGCGCTGGAGAAGTAGCGACACGTCTTTCGCGGAAAAAAGGAAGGGCACGAGGAGCCGCAGCGCCGCGTGCCCTTCCTTTTTTCCGGCTGGATATAATCGTCGATAAGGAGGAGATACCATGACAAATGTTCACGTACAACTCGTCGGCGACCAGGCTGTCCTACCACGGGCCGAACTTGATCTGCTGATCGAACTGGCCCGACGCAGCGAAGAAGTCGAATTGCATGATCAAGCAGATGACTTGCCAAACGTCGGCTTGGCGCGTCTGGCAGAAAGGGGTGGGGTATTTGATTGGTTGGCGGACGAACCGGACCTCTACACGCTGGATGACCTGCGAGTACGCTACCGATGAAGCGCGGCTTACCGACGAGGAAATTAGTATGGCGACGACAGCAACGATCCCCGTTACGCTAACCCCTCATGCGGCGGCCCGTATCGCGGACCTGAACCTGCAGGCCGAGTTCGAGCGGATGGTGGAGCATACGCGGCAAACCGCCCCGGGATTGCGGTCCATCTCCGTCACGCTCGAATTCGATCCCTGTCCCGAAGTGGACCCGGGCATCGTGCTGTGGGCCCATCGCGATCATCCTGGTCCCGGCTACGATCCGACGAATTGGAACTGGGGCGCCTGGGAAGTGGCGACGTTTCCCCCCGAGGTAAGCGTCCACTTCACGATGATTTCCACGGTCGCGGACGCGAACGATGGACGGTAGGGCGTTTCTTCGCGTGGCCGGCGAACTGGCGGGTGGACCAACCGAGACCCATTGGCGGGCCGCGGCCGGCCGCGCGTGCTACGCACTCATGCTGGAATGCCGCGATGCGTTGTCGCGCTGGGGATTTCCGGCCCGCAAACAGAATGGTCATTCGTTCGTTCGACTCTGCTTCACGTATACCAACGATGCCGACGTGAAGCACATCGGCAGGGCGTTGGACATGGCGGTTAGGATGCGCAACCTGGCCGACTACCAGCTTGCGAACTCCGGTCTTTTCGCAACCGACTACGAGTCGCTCCAACTCGTCGCGGACTGTCGGACGGCGATCGCTTTGTTCGACGTCATCGAGGCCGATGCCGCGCGTCGCGCCGCGGCCATCGCCGCGATTCGACCGCCGCCTTGAATGTAGAAATCGTCATCCGCCCTTTTCCAAGACTGCCTTTCCCCGCCGCGAATCGTAAAACACTATTTGCCGCCCCGCCGCGCCGATCCCTTCGGAGTTGACTCTCATGGCGACCGCCACCGCGCTACGACGCATGTACATCGATGGCCACTGGTGCGACGCCGACGGCGGCGGCACTCTGGGCATTATCAACCCGGCCACCGAAGAGGTGCTGGAACAAGTCGCCTACGGTGGCCGCGCCGATGCCGCCCGCGCGCTCGGCGCCGCCCACCGCGCCTTGCCTGCGTGGATGAAATTGACCTCGTGGGATCGGGCCAAGATCTTGCGCAAGACCGCCGACCTGATGCGCGAGCGCGCCGACGCCATC
>JBBSES010000403.1:0-4746 GCA_038239465.1 Gemmatales bacterium | reverse complement strand
TGTGATTGGTCGCGTGCCAGAAGCCGACGGTTTCGATGACGGCCCCCGAAATATCGGCCGTCTTGGCGAGGAAATTCTCGTCCTCGTCGTCGAGCAGTTCGTTAAAAGAAGCAGTCGCCAAACGGTGTTCCAGGTCTTCGTAGGTCATTTCCTTGCGCTGCTTATTGACAAAGATGATGACCGCGCCGATCAGGCCGCCGAGCAGGCCGAACTGCGACGTCACGGCGGTTACGCCGGCCTGAGCGTCGTTCCAGCGCAAGAAGCTGTCGGGCAAGCGGTAGAATAGCAAGCCCTCGGGCCGCAGGAAGACGCGATAGTTGCGATTGGAGGAGAGCGATTTGGGCACGCGGCCCTGGAAGTATGCCCGCGAACTGTCGGCCGGCGCCGCGGACAGGGCCGCGGTCTGGAGCGCGCGGCTGGCCTGGAGAGGCGGAGGGGGGAGGGGCAAGTCCGCCAGAATATCCAGATCGGGCGGCGCGGTTCGCCGCGGCCGCGCCGGGCGTTCCTTCGGCAAGTCCGGCAAGGAAGTTGGCCCCAACTCGGGAAGCGCATCCAGCAATGGGGGGGCCGGCGGTCGATACGACGGGGGCGGCGGCGCCGCGGCCATCGGCAGCGACACGCTTCGCCGCCGCGTGAAGGCCAGTCCCCAGAAGAATAGGCCGATGACGCCGCCGACAATCGGCACTACCTTGAAGCGGACGGGATCGTCCACCGTCACTTGCTTGGGATCCTCGGGCAAGTAAAGCACCGTGACTTTCTCGCCGGCCGCGAACGGGCGGACGACGAAATCGACCGGCGTTTCGATCTTCTTTTGCAGTGTGGCGAAGCGCACCGTGGGGCGATAGTGTACGCCCAATAACTCGGCGCCCTCGTCGAGTTTCGTCACCGTCCCCGCAGCGCGTTCGCCTTCCATGAGCAGCGGCGCGTTCACTGCCGCCAGGGCGCCGCTGGCCACGACGAACAACAAGCCGACGACGAAGAAAAAACGCGCCCACGTCATGCCCAGGGTCCCCCGCTTCGGCCACGCAACCGATCGAAATTGAGCTTAGCCGAGCCGAACGCGGCTGGCCAGTGAAGAAGACGTATGTCGCCGCGCGGATAGAATGCGAGGGAACGGCACTGCCGTCGAACTCTGGGAGGAACGCCGATGCTGCGCTTCGAGGGCGACCAGGATTTCGCGCAGGCGCCGGCCGAAGTGTTCGCCCGGCTGAGCGACGCCCGCTTCCTGGTGCAGTGCATCCCCGGTGTCGAATCCGTATCGCGCGCCGAGGCCAGCGAAGCCGCCTGCGTGCTGCGACCGGGCTTTTCCTTCGTGCGCGGCACCCTGGAAGTGTCGCTCAACGTTAGCGAAGCGGTCGCTTCCACTTCGCTGCGCGTGGTCGGCCACGGCAAGGGCATCGGCAGCAGCAACGACGTGGAAACGACGCTGACGCTGGCGCCGAACGACGGCGGCACGCGCGTCCACTGGACGGCCGAGGTCACCAACCTGGCCGGTCTTATTAAGGCGATACCGCAGGGGTTGCTCAAGGCGGCGGCGCAAAAAGTCATCGGCGACGTTTGGAAAGCAGTTGGAGAAAAGATGGCTGAGGCACCACGATGAACATTCCGCGTTCCGTCGAATGGGTCGGCGATATCGACGGCCACGTTCGACTCATCGACCAGACGCTGTTGCCTACGGTCCTCCACATGCTCGACTTGCGTACTGTCGAGGAGGTCTGGGAGGCGATCCGAAGTCTGCGCGTGCGCGGCGCCCCGGCCATCGGCATCGCGGCGGCGTTCGGTGTCGTCGTCGGCCTGCGAACGTGTGGCGATTCCTTGGCGGCGCGGTTGCGCGAAGTGTCCGACTACTTGCGGACCAGTCGGCCCACCGCGGTGAATCTGTTCTGGGCACTGGACCGCATGGAGCGCCGCGCCGCGGAGCCGCGTTCGCCAGCCGAAACGCGCCGCCTCCTGCTGGACGAAGCGCTGGCCATTCAAAAAGAAGACGCGGCCATGTGTCGGGCCATCGGTCAGGCAGGACGCGAAATCATCGGCGCCGGCAAAGGCGTTTTGACCCACTGCAACGCCGGCGGCCTGGCCACCGCGGAGTACGGCACCGCGCTGGCGCCGATGTTCCTCGCCGCCGAGAACGGGGTGCCGTTTCACGTCTACGTCGATGAGACGCGGCCCCTGCTGCAAGGCGCTCGCCTGACCGCGTGGGAATTACAGCAGGCCGGCATTCCGTTCACACTCATCTGCGACAACATGGCCGCCCAGGTGATGAAAGAAGGCCGCATCCACGCGGTCATCGTCGGCGCCGATCGCATCGCCGCCAACGGCGACACCGCCAACAAGATCGGCACCTACGGTGTCGCCGTCCTGGCCCATGCCCACGACATTCCGTTCTACGTGGCCGCCCCGTCGAGTACGTTCGACTTGAGTTTGGCCGACGGGAGCGCCATCCCCATCGAGCAGCGCGACGCCCGGGAAATCACGCAGGGAATGGGCACGCGGACGGCTCCGGAAGGGACGAATGTCTACAACCCAGCCTTCGACGTGACGCCCGCGCGCTTGATCGCGGGATTGATTACCGAGAAAGGACTGATTCGGCCCGTGAACGCGGAAACGATAAAGCGAAGACTGGCCTAAGCGGGCCTAAGCGCGGCGAGTGGGGCGTAAGTCCCCGTGGATTTTTTGTGGAGAACCACGGGGGGCTTACGCCCCCCGCTCGCCAAGAACGTGCTTGTATTAATTAGTTTCCGATAACCACTCCCCGCTTTCTCAAGCCAGGGAACACACGCCCGGATTTTTGCCATAACTGAGAAGCGGCGACGCATCCGGCGTCATTTTCCGCACGAACCATGCCCCCTGTCCCTTGGCATTGGCTTTGCAACGATGGGTTGGTCCTCATCCCTATTACCGCCCGAGATTGGCAACTATCCCCTCCGCGCCGATGGCCGCGTGCCGGGAAAACTGGTTGACAAGCCCTTTCCGTCGGCTACAAAGTTTGCGTGGGCTGGGCCATCCACCAGCCTTTCCCCCATAGACCCGAGAAGTTTCCATGTCCCAGCCAACGACTCCCTCGGAAGCCGCCGTCGCGTCCGCCCCGCCGAAGGCCGCCGCGCCGCCCAAGCCGGCGCCGCCGAAGCCCGCCGCCAAGACGGCCGGCCGTCGCGGTTTCTTGGCCCTGTTTTCCTGGTTCGCCGCCGCCTGGGTGGCCATGACCGCCGGCGTCGGCCTGATGCTCCTAGGCACCGTCCGCTTCCTCTTTCCCAACGTCTTGTCCGAGCCGCCGAACCGCTTCAAAGTGGGACTGCCGACGCAGTACACGGAAGGCGAAGTGGTCGAGCGCTACAAGGACCAAAACGCCTGGATCGTCAAGCAGGACGGCAAGCTCTTCGCTCTGAGCACCACCTGCACGCACCTGGGCTGCACCCCGAACTGGCAGGAAGCGAACAAGAAATTCAAGTGCCCCTGCCACGGCAGCGGCTTCCATATCACGGGCGTCAACTTCGAGGGGCCGGCGCCGCGCCCGCTGGAACGCTGGGGCATCGGCCTCGCGGAAGACGGGCAGATCGTCGTCGATAAGAGTAAGAAGTTCCAAAAAGAGTTGGGGCAGTGGGACAATCCCGAGTCCTTCATCAAGGTTTGATCGCGCCTTCAATACCGAGGAAGCTCCATGTCGGTCGGCGACTTCATTCGCAACTCGCAAGTTTGGAAGAGCATCTTCCGCCACCCGGCGCCGCGCGACCGCCGCAACCGCGTCGTCGTGATGCTGACCAACGTCTTCCTGCACTTGCACCCCGTCTCGGTGCGCAAGAGCGGCATCGAACTCAGCTATACCTGGTGCATGGGCGGCTTGACCTTCTTCCTCTTCCTGGTCGAGACCGTCACCGGCGTGTTGCTGATGTTCTACTATCGGCCCACGCTCGAACATGCCTATAACGACATCTTGGCGTTGCGCGACGTGACGACTCTGGGCGTATTGCGCGAGTTGCATCGCTGGGGCGCTCACGCCATGGTTATTACGATCTGGCTGCACATGTATCGTGTCTTCCTGACGGGCAGTTACAAGCCGCCCCGAGAATTCAACTGGTCGGTCGGCGTCATCTTGTTGGTGCTGACGCTGCTGCTCAGCTTTACCGGCTATCTCTTGCCCTGGGACCAATTGGCTATCTGGGCCATCACCGTCGGCAGCAACATGGCCCGCGCTTCGCCATTCCTCGGCTACGAAGGCCCCGGCGCCACGCTTCTCAAAGTGGGCGACGTGCCGCTCATCACCTCGGGCAGCGACGCGCGATTTTTGCTCCTGGGCGGCCGCTTCGTCAGCGGCGATACGCTGCTGCGCTTCTACGTGCTGCATTGCGTGGCCATTCCGTTGGCCGTGGCGGTGTTGATCGCTATCCACTTCTGGCGCGTGCGCAAGGATGGCGGCATTAGCGGGGCCTTATAGTTTAGCGACTGCTTGGCGAGCGGAGGGCGTAAGCCCCGCGTGGTTCTCGGTAGGTGGTTCCCTGTAGGAAATCCACGGGGGGCTAACGCCAATACCGTTTAACGAAGCTCGATGTTCAGTACGATGTACAGTATTTTTCAGGCGATTTTTCAATGTACAAACAAGTGAACATCGTCCTTCGTTAAACGGTATTGGGGCTAACGCCAATACCGTTTAACGAAGCTCGATGTTCAGTACGATGTACAGTATTTTTCAGGCGATTTTTCAATGTACAAACAAGTGAACATCGTCCTTCGTTAAACGGTATTGGGGCT
>JBBSES010000402.1:0-4750 GCA_038239465.1 Gemmatales bacterium | reverse complement strand
TGAATTCTGGCGAATTCAGCTACGGGGGTCGTCGTCCGGGTAGCTGAATTCGCCAGAATTCAGACGAGGTGCGGGACGCCTCTACCCTAAATCTAGGCTTTGACGCTGCACTAGTCGCACCCACTTTTGACTTGGACGACGAAGTTGAGGACATCACCTCGGCTGCCTCGAGGTGTACCGAATGAACGCGGCCGACCAGCCGACGGGTATCGACTTCGTGAGCTTTGACGAATTATCTGCCGTGATGTTTGCCCCGTCAAAGTTGATCCGAGCGGCAAAACTGTTCCACGACGATGGGAGGGAAGAGGTTGTATTCGTCCCGTTGCCCTATGGACTGACGGGGGCCATCGGCAATGAGTACGACCGGGCGGGACAGATGACGCGATTCGTCGCGCATTTGGACGACAAAGAGATTGGCATGCTCGGAGCGTCGGGCATCGGCGTAGGCCAGCAAGATTTCTCACTTCGACGAGACGGCGCGAGTACTCTATTTGGACTTGGCTCGGTGGCCGAGATTTCCTTTCCGCTCGACATGCGCGATCCGCGCTTCGACGAGAAGGCCCGACATCGCGGGATCGACCCGGACGAGATCCGCTCGCGGACGGTCTGAGCGAGCATGGCGCTACCTATCCTCACGCCGTCCGCGACTCGGCCGTTGGCATGTGTCCAGAAGTGCCGAGCCAGCCGACATCATTCGGCAACATGAGAACGAAGCGCGTCACTCCCGTGGTTTGCTCGTCAAAGCGCACCTCGCCGCCATGTTCCTTGGCGAGACGCCAGGCGGTAGGTAAGCCAAGCCCGTGCCCGCGGCCCGCTTGTCTCCCCGAATAAAAGGGATCGAACATGTGTTCGCGTTGGGCCGGCGTGGGACCGGAGCCATTGTCCTCGACGTGGAACTCCACGCGGTCCCCGAGGGTTTCGACGCGAAGGCTAGCCCAACCCTCAGATGGCGCGGCTTCAATGGCATTGCGTAAGAGACACACCAGAGCGGTACGCAATTGTCGGCCATCGACATGCAGGTTGATCGGCGGCAGCGGTTCGCGGCAGTCCAGGCGGACTTGCCGATCCGAAGCGAAGTCGCGCAGGGCGGCGGCCACCTCGCGGACGAGAGCTCCGGCATCCATCGGACGTTTGTGAGGCGGCGTGGGTCGAGCGAAATTCATGAGTTCGGTGAGGAGGTCGTGGATCCGCTGCGTCTGCCCGACGATGGTTTGCAGGCTGCGCAGGCGGGCCGGTTCGGTTTCGTGACTCATCAGATATTGCGCCTGGCCGGAGATGACGGCCAGCGGGTTATTAATCTCATGGCCCGCGCCGGCGGCGAATTCGGCCAGGCTCGCTAGCTTTCGCGCGTGCAGCCGGACATCCTCGCCGCGGCGCTGGTTTTCCAGGGCGGCGTGCAACTCGTCGGCGTCTTGCTCCAGGCGCTCGAGTACGGGAGCGTCGGTCAAGCGGCGCTGGTCGGCGGCCACGCGAAGCAAGTCGGGCAGGAGAGGCATCGCGTTCGCGGCGGTCCAGTCGTGGACATCCACGGAGGGCAGAGGCCGAGTAGCCAGGGTTGCGACATCGATGGCGGACAATCCCAGAGGACGGCCGGCGTCGTCGATGCGGACGCCGACGGCCAGTTGCAGCAACGGCCGTTCCCGCTGAGCGATGAGGACGGCCAACTGGATCAGGCGAAACAACTCCGGCTCGGCGCCGAGCTTTTGGGCATTCTCGACAGGCAAGGCCAGATGGCCGACGATGGCGGTCAGCCAGAGCGGGAGACGCCAACGCCGGGCGAGACGGCGCGCGACGGCGGCGTGATCCAGGGCAGCGCGTTCGGGTGCCCCGACGGCCATCGCCAGCCAACCGAGAGGCGCGAGCAACCCGGCGGCCCAGGCGCTATCGGCATCGACGCGGCCGGTTTGCTCGGCCAGGCGCTCGGCGGTCGCCGCATAAGCGAGGCTCGCCTCATAGATCGGGGCGCGCGACGATTCGCGCCAATCGACGGCGCATGACCCATCGAGGTGGCGCAGCGCTTCATCGAGAACGACGGGGCCATGAGCGAGCGAGGGAAAGAGGGACTGGCGCGGCGACAAAGGACCGGCGGGCAGACAGCGGGCCAGGAGGGCGACGGCGCCGGGGTCCGTGCGAATCTTCGACCAGGCGGTATCGGGTTCGCGGGCCAGGGCCCCGAGCGAGGCGGCCGCGGGCGGCAACCAGGGCAGGCGCGGGGCACTCTCGCCGGGGGCCGGGTTTCGCACGCGGATCGCTCCTTCGATCGGGTACGGCAAACGCGGCGCGGCGAAAGGGAAGACGACGGCATCCTGCCCCCGCGCTTCCCTTTCGCCGTTCGCCTTCGATTAAGCCACGCTGGGGGCCGGCTCGATTTCCAGCAGACCGCACATGCGGTCGATGAGTTCTTCGATGTCGAACGGCTTGTGCAGGAATTCATCGGCCCCCGACAGCTTCAACTCGGCGATCTTGTCTTCCTCGATCATGCCGCTGATGCAGAGGATGCGGACGTCCTCCAGGCTCAGATCGGCGCGGACGCGATGACAGACTTCCTTGCCGTTGATGTCGGGCAGCATCACGTCCAGGACGATCAGGTCGGGACGATATTCCTTGACCATCATGCCGGCGTCGAAGCCAGTGGCGGCGATGCGGACCTCGAAGCGGCCATCCTCGTCGAGGACCTTGGTCATCAACTCGACCAACTCGGCGTCGTCGTCCACCAGCAGCACCTTGCGCTTGCCGCTTTCGAGGGCGTCGGTGGGGATGCCGTTATCCTTCATGAAGCGATAGAGCGCCTCGCGCGGAATGCGGCGAAAGCGCGAGCCGGGCACGCGGAAGCCCTTGAGCTGCCCGTTGTCGAAGCAACGGATAATGGTTTGTTGGCTCACCTTACAGACTTTGGCGGCTTCGCCGGTCGTGAAGACAGTCTTCATACGTTCATCCACCCCTTGCTGGCCGATCGGCCAGTCGCACGAGTGCGGTCTCGCGGCGGCCTTTCCGTAAGGCGCGCGACACCAAAATCATCCATGATTTGCCTCTATCCATTCCGGTGGCGCCCCCGGCCCGAGTTTGGGTTGCGGGCCGATGCGCGCGCTGAGCATGGTGGGGAATTGCTTGCTTCCGCTCCGGCTCTGATAGGTTGCGAAATCAAGGGGAGGGGGTTGCCAATCTTGCCACCTATGACGATTATAACCACCTTACGAAGCGTGTCAACGCGAATCATTTGACCGTTCGCGTCCTAAGTTGTTGTCCCATCTATAGTTTCCCCCGCTTGCCAAAATTACTTGTCCGATGGTCAAATTTTGCCTGGTCGATCCGGGTTGCGTACATAGGGGAGACTCGCTCGTTAGCGCAAAGCGCCTCAATGCCGTTGGCTTCTCTCTCTTTATCGGAGCGCCAGGGCTGCCTCGTTAGCGATTCTTATCCAGTTTGACACTGCGGCCGAGCAACGCGAACCAGCGCATCGTTAGCCGAGGTAGATCAGCAGTACCGCCAGGTCGGCCGGACTGATGCCGCTGATGCGACCTGCCTGACCGATACTACTTGGCCGGATGCGCGTCAACTTCTCTTTGGCCTCGGTCCTTAGCTGGGGCACCGCCGCGTAGTCGAAGTGCGCCGGGATCGGCCGCCCCTCCAAACGCTGAAAGCGCGTCACCTGCGCCGCCTGACGCTCGATGTAGCCGGCGTACTTGGTCTCCAGCACGGCCTGCTCGACGGCGTCGGCCGGGGCGTCCAGCGAACGCAACGCCGGAGACGCTTCGCACAGGGCGTTCCAGTCCACCTCCGGGCGACGGAGGAAATGTTCCAACGATTGGGCGCCGACGAAGCGCGTGCGCAAGGCTTCCTGCACTCGCTCGATGGCCGCTTCTTTACGCTGCAGCCGTTCCCATGCCCGGTCATCGACCAGGCCGGCGCGGCGGGCCAGGGGAGTGAGTCGGCGGTCGGCGTTGTCGTGCCGCAGCAACAGCCGATATTCGGCGCGAGAGGTAAACATGCGGTACGGCTCATCGACGCCCTTGGTGACGAGGTCGTCGATGAGGACGCCGATATACGCCTGGCTGCGGTCGAGGATCAGCGGCGGCGCGCCTTTGAGCTTTAGCGCCGCGTTGGCGCCGGCCATCAGTCCCTGGGCCGCCGCTTCCTCGTAGCCCGTCGTGCCGTTGATCTGGCCCGCGAAGTAAAGGCCGGCGACCGGCTTGGTTTCCAGCGTCGGAAACAGCTGCGTCGGCGGCGCGAAGTCGTACTCGACGGCGTAGCCCCAGCGGAGGACCTCCGCTTTTTCCAAGCCGGGGACCAGGGCGAGCATGGCGTGCTGCACGTCCTTGGGCAAGCTGGTGCTGATACCGTTGCAATAGTATTCGAGGGTGTTGCGGCCTTCCGGCTCCAGGAAGATTTGATGCCGGTCCTTGTCGGCGAAGCGGACGACCTTGTCTTCGATGGACGGACAATAGCGCGGCCCTCGGCTATTGATCTGTCCCGAGTACATCGGGGCGCGGTCGAGATTGGCGCGGATGAGATCGTGGACCGCCTCGTTGGTGTAGGTGATGTGGCACATCATCTGTTCTTGCACGATGCGCTCGGTGGCGAAGCTGAAGGGTCGAGGATCGGCGTCGCCGGGCTGCGGCTCGACGCGATCGAAGTCGATGGTTCGGCCATTTAATCGACAAGGGGTGCCGGTCTTGAAGCGCGCCAGCTGAAAGCCGCACGCCGTCAGGCTATCGCTCAGCGCCTCGGCGGAGGAATCGCCGGCGCGGCC
>JBBSES010000401.1:0-4757 GCA_038239465.1 Gemmatales bacterium | reverse complement strand
GTCCAGGGCGTCGCCTTGATGAAGCTCCACTTCCATCCCGGCACCGACATGGCGCAGGCGATGGCGGAGACGATCAACTACGTCAACCGTTCGCGCGCCTTCATGCCGCCGGGAACCGTGCCGCCCTTCATCATGCGCTTCGACACCGGTAGCGTGCCCGTCGGCTATCTCGTCCTCTCGACCAAGAACCCGGCGCGCACCATCGGCGAGATGCAACGCATGGCGCTGTTCGACGTGCGGCCTATATTTGCCAGCCTTTCGGGCGTGTCGGCGCCGCCGCCCTTTGGTGGCAGTCAGCGCACCATCGTCCTCAAGGTCGATGCGCGGAAGCTCGAAGCGCAGCAAATCTCGCTCCAAGACGTGGTCGCCTGCCTCAACCGGGGCAACACGATCAGTCCGTCGGGTAACGCCCTCATCCAGGATCAGATGCCGATCGTCCGCCTCAACGCGGTGGCGACCCATCCGAAGGAACTGGGCGACCTGCCCATTCGACCGGGATCGACCGTCTGCCTGCGCGACATCGGCGAAATCCGCGACACGACGGATATTCCCACGGGCTATGCCTTGGTGGATGGCCGGCGCACCGTTTACATGCTCGTGACCAAGCGGGCCGACGCCTCGACGCTGGCGGTGGTCGAGGCCGTCAAAGCCAACCTGGAACGTATGCGCAAGGCGCTGCCGGAAGACGTGGAGATCGGCTTCGTCCTCGACCAATCGCCCTACGTGACGCGGGCCATGACGGGCGTCGCCACGGAAGCGGCGCTGGGCGCGTTGCCGACTGGCTTGATGGTGCTACTGTTCCTGCGCGACTGGCGCAGCGTGTTGGTGGTCGTCCTCAATATCCCGTTGGCTCTGATGGGAGCGATTTTCGCCCTCTGGCTGGGAGGGCAGACGATCAATCTGATGACCCTGGGCGGCCTGGCGCTGGCGGTCGGCATCCTGGTCGATGAGGCCACCGTCGAGGTCGAGAACATTCACGCGCAGATGGCGCGCACCCGCTCGATGGCCCGCGCCGTTCGCCTGGGCAACGCGGAAACCGCGGTGCCGCGCTTGCTGGCCATGCTCTGCGTCTTCGCGGTGTTCGTCTCCTCCTTCTTTCTCCAGGGAGCCATTCGCGCTCTTTTCGTGCCCTTGGCCCTGGCGGTCGGCTTCGCCATGGTGACGTCTTACCTCCTCTCCAGCACGTTCGTGCCGGTGATGTCGGTATGGCTGCTGCGGCATTCCCATGTCCGCGCCGACCCCGACGAACCGGGCTGGTGGCAACGCGGTTACGTTAAGCTCCTCAGCGTCTTCGTCCGCCTGCGGTGGCTGCTCGTGCCCGCCTACTTGGTCGTCGCGGGACTGGTAATCTGGCAGGGGCAAGCGCGGCTCGGCCGCGAGATGTCCGTCCCGGAGTTGGAAGCGGACCTGCGGCAAAAGGAAGCGCACGTCGAACGCGCCGAAGCCGAGGTGCGCCTCGCCCAGGAAACCGTGGTCGCCGCCGACGCCGACTATCGGCGCATGAAGAGCCAATTCGCTCGGCTCACGAAAGTTGGCCAAAGCGGTAGTCTCGACCAAGAGAACGTCGCCGAGACCAAGTACGGAAGCGAGGCCGCCAAGTCGCGCTCGGACATGGCGCTGGCCCAGGTCAAGGTCCGAGAAGCGCAAGTTGCCGTCGCCAAAGCCGAACGCGACCAGGCGAAGGCGCTCGGCGGTTACGCGCGGATCGTGGCGCCGTTCGACGGCGTGGTCACGCAGCGGTTCGTGGACCCCGGCCACTTCGTCCATCCGGCGGCCCAGGGCAGCGCTCGCGGCGAACCGCTTTTCGTCGTCGCGCAAATCGATCCCGTGCGCATGTTCGTGGACGTGCCGGAGACCGACGCCGCCGCCATCGCCAATGGCGCGCGGGTGACGGTGCGCATCGCGGCGCTAGCCAATGAGAAATTCAAGGGGACCGTGACGCGCAGCGCCTGGTCGCTCGATCCCAAGTCGCGCACCCTGCGCACCGCGGTCGATCTGCCCAACTCCGACGGCAAGCTGCGGCCCGGCATGTACGCCCACGCGACCGTAGCCGTGGAACACAAGGATGTACTCAGCGTTCCCGCCGCCGCCGTGGTCAAGCACGGCGAACAGACCTACGCCTTTCGGCTGGAGAATGGCAAAGCGACCCGTTTCGCGGTGCGTACCGGCGTTCGCGCCGGCCCCTGGGTGGAGGTATTGAAGAAACAGGGCAAGGCGGATAAGCCGGGCAGCGAGGGCGAGTGGTCGAGTTTCACGGAGGATGACGTATTGCTCGTGAGCCGCGAGGGGCCGTTATCGGATGGGCAGGCGGTCGCGGTTGTTGCCGAAAAATAAACCAGGCGGCGATCACTCGCATTCATTCGGGTGTAACCGACTTTTCGCTTGTCTTTCCAAGCCACTACGTTTTCCTTGTTAAGAGATCGTGAAGCCCCTAGAATACCTCTAGATCCACCCCACGCTCCTCATCGGTGAAGCTGCCGCATGGACGAACTCCATCACGAGTGCGGGATCGCCGCCATTTATCATCTCCGCGGCGCGGCCACCTCGCCGCTGACGCCGCTCTCGGGACCGGATCAGGTGTCCCGCCTGATGCCGCGTATGCTCCTCGATTTGCAGAACCGCGGCCAGCTGGCGGCGGGCATGGCAACCTACAATCCGCAGCGCGAGCAAATCCTCGACACCTACAAGCAGATCGGCACCGTGATCGAGGCATTTCGCCTCAACCACCAGGCGAAGTACGACGCCCTGATGCACGAATACGCCGGCCGGGCGGCGATTGGCCACGTCCGCTACGCCACTTGCGGCGCCAACGACCGCAGCTACGCCCAGCCGTTCGAGCGGCACCACGGCTGTAAATGGAAGTGGTTCAGCTTCGCCTTCAACGGCCAACTCGCCAACTTCAACGAACTCCGCGCCGAACTCCTCTCCCTCGCCGACTATCACCTCACCCGCGAGACCGATACCGAAGTCATCATGCACTACCTGGCGCACGAGTTGCGCAGCGACCAGCGCGCCGACCTCGTGCATGTCTTTCGGCGGCTCAGCGAGAAGTTCGACGGCGCTTACAATATCGTCTTCCTCAACGGCATGGGCGACATGGTGGTGCTGCGCGATCCGCGCGGCTTTCGGCCGTTGTGCTACGCGCAGGACGGGCCGCTGTTCGCCGCCGCCAGCGAGAGCGTGCCGCTGCTGAACCTCGGCTTTCAGAATATCCGCTCGCTGGAGCCGGGCGAGATGATCGTCATCCAGGACAATCAATTGCGCCGCGAGCGCTTCGCGCCGCGCCAGGATCCAGCCCATTGCTTCTTCGAGTGGATTTATTTCGCCAACGTGGCCAGCACGCTCGACGAACGCAGCGTCTACCTGACGCGGGCCGCCCTGGGCAAGGAACTGGCCC
Organism: Gemmatales bacterium; assembly: GCA_038239465.1. Classification (GTDB taxonomy): domain Bacteria; phylum Planctomycetota; class Planctomycetia; order Gemmatales; family Gemmataceae; genus JBBSES01. The sequence goes on along the minus strand of JBBSES010000401.1, from coordinate 1,360 downwards.
GACAGGAACGCATGTTGGCCCGCGTGCCGTTCGACGAGGACACCATCGTCGTGCCGGTGCCGGACACCGGCAAGGCCGCCGCCGACGCCATGGCCTACGAACTCGGCGTCCGCTCCGTCGAAGGGTTGATGCGCAATCGCTACATTGGCCGCACGTTCATCGAGGGGCAAAATCGCGCCGACCGCGCCCGGCTGAAATACACTCCCTTACGCGAAGTCCTCGCCGGCAAGCGCGTCCTCCTCATCGAGGACACCATCGTCCGCAGCACGACCTTGAAATCGCTGCTGCACCACATCCGCGAGCGCGGCGGCGCCCGCGAGGTCCACGTTCGCGTCGCCTGTCCGCCGATTGTGGCGCCGTGCTTTTACGGCATCGACATGAGTACGGTGCGCGAGTTATTCGCCCAGCGCTTTATGAAGGGCAGCCGGCTGACGGCCGACGAGCAAGCGGCAATGGCGACCGAACTGGGCGCCGACAGCTTGTGCTATTTGCCGTTGGAAGCCGTGGCCCGCTGTATTGGACTAAGCACCGACCATCTGTGCCGCGCTTGCCTGACGGGGAAATACCCCACGGCCACCGGCGAGCAGCTGTATCAGCTGGCGCTGCGCAACCGGCATGGCGAGGGGAATGGGCGGACCTATGAGACGACGGCGCCGGTCGAGGCGAAGGTTTAGATATTCGTCTGGGTTAGCGGCACCAGTGATCTTGCGAAATCGGTAATCCACCGTCTTTGATCGGCCGTTTCGGGCACGGAACAGCCGCGCGCCGAACCGACCTTCGTGATGGCCGCGCTTTCATCGATACCGGACGAGATGAGCAGACAAATGGCGACCAATGCCGCTCTGCCAACCCCCTGCCGGCAATGAACCGCAACGTTCTTTCCGTTGGCGAGTCGTTGGGCGAGCGTTGTGACCCATGCCGAAAATGCTTCCATCGACGCGGGGACGGTTCGATCCGCAATGGGGAAAGAAAGGTACTCGACACCGTTGGCCCGACACGATGCCTCTTCCTCCACCACGTCTAAGTCAGCCTGTTCCTCAATCGTCAAAAGCGATACGACCCCATCGACACCCGCTCGGCGCCAGGCTTGAATTTCCTCTTCAAGCCAATCTCCACCACGCGGCCGCGGCATGATGGCCAAACGGCCTGGCCACGGTCCGTCGATCCAGAAGAGCGCTGTTCGCATCGAGTTTCGCCTAACCACGTCAACTCCACAAGAACACCTCGGCCGCGCCGAGAATCGAGCCGACGGTTAGCGGCACCTGGGCCGGCAGCAGCGGGAACCGCCGAGGCTGGATGTGCCGGTAGCGGAATACAGCCACTGCGGATACTACACCCAGGAAGAGCGAGCCGACCAGCG
>JBBSES010000400.1:0-4797 GCA_038239465.1 Gemmatales bacterium | reverse complement strand
GTCGATGCCGCCGATGTGAAGCCGTTGACGCCGGCGCCGCTGGCCATCGCCTATCCCGACTTCTTGTTCAAGCGCTGGGAGCAGCGCGACCGCTGGCTCGCCGATGGCAGCTACCGCGCCGCGCCGCGGACCTTCCTCGACCTGGAGGCGGCCTTGCTCCGCGCCGAGCAGCAATGGCACGCGGGCGTCGGCGAGGACAAGATCGCGCCGGAGTCGACGGGCAAGATCGGCCGTCTCGACCAGCAACGCATCGCCGCTCGGGACGCGGTCGAGTGGCCCGACGCCGGCAAATCGCTCGCTCTGGCCGTCGCCCTGCAGGGAGCCAAGCCGCCCGACCTGACCGTCGGCGATACACTCGATCAGCTGAAAGATCTGACCGAACTCTATGCCCGTGCCAGGCAGCCCAAGCCGGACGACAAGGATAAAGAGAAGCTGACGAAAGACATGGAGGCGTTCGTCAAGAAGTTCGAGGGCAAGCCGTTCGACGCCGCCTGGATCGTCTACTTCGCCCTGGCGGGCGACACCAATCCGCAAGCGGTGCAGATTCGCCTCGCCAACGAGTTGCTGCGTAAGGTGCAGCGGCAATGGTCGTACAACGAGATTCGCTTTCTCGGGAAGCTGGGCGAATTGCCGTCCGAAGCGGCGAAGGACTGGCCCGCCGCCGCCATTCACACGGCCCTGGAAGTGGTCGCCGAGGCCGAGAAAGTAAATGCCGCCGACCCGCGGGCGCTGGCCTGGGTCAAAAAGCCGCGCGAGCAGGCCGACGCCCGGCGCCGCGACGGCGAAAAGCTGCTCTTCGGCCCCGATGCCGCCTCGTGGAGCAAGGCGCGCCCAGTACTCGACGAAGCTCTGCGCGAGTACCAGGCCCTCGGGCTAAAGCTGGACACACTGCACAAGGCACAAGTGGCCCGCGATGACGCCCTCGTCCTCTTGCCCACTTATCCGCCGTTTTTGGAGACCGACGCGGACCAACGGCGCGTCTGGTTCGAGGCCGTGCAAACGACGCGGACGCTGCGCGACGCGCTCGTTCGACGAACCGATGACCCCGATGCGCTGACCGCCGAGCACCTCGGCAAACTGGGCGATTTAACAGAATCCTTGCGGATTAGTCTGAATCGGCTACGCGCGCCGTTCGACGCAGGGCGCCTCAAGCGCCTGATGAACGCAAGCAACCAGGCGACGCCGACCGATTGGTGGGAAATGGATGCGCTCCTCGACCTCCCCTGGCCGCCCGCCAAGGAGCGGGCCAGCCTGTGGGCAGCATGGCGCGGTGTCTCCGCCCGCTTGCAGAAGGAGAGCCTCGACGCCGACGCTGCCTTCGACCCCGCCCAGCGCGGCCGCCAGGCCCTGCCGGCGTTCGACACCGAAAGGGCGGAACGGCAGGAACGCGACCGCGCCCAACTACGCGCCGAATGCTCCATCGCTCTGCTCCAGCTGGCCGGCGCGGACGTGGAGAAGCTGAATGAGGCTCTGGCTCTTGCCAAGGATAAAAAGGCGCCGGTCACGGCGCTGCCGCGCCTCGGCCGCGATTTGCTTCAAGCCTGGCGCCGAGTTGCCCGGCAGCCGGACGAACAGTAAGCCTTCTTTTGGTTTAGCCGCGACCCGGTAGGGGAGCGCGGAGGACGCGAAACGTAAACGCGGTGGTGCCGCCCCGGAGACTTTTTCATGATTCGATCGCTCGCATCGCGCCTGGCTCTTGGCGGCATCGCGCTCGCCCTGGGGTTCGTCCTGGCCTCTCCTGAGCGCTGTGCCGCCCAGGACAAGAAGCTGAAGCTCGCCTTCAGCGACAAGTCCGACGGCACGAACCTCAAAACCGACCTGACGCTGCGGCCCAATCAGACGCAGCCGGTCTATCTTTACGTCCGCAACGCCGGCGACCAGGCCGAGGAAGCGACCGTCGAACTCCGCGCCGGCGGCGACGCCATCGACGGCGGCACCGTCAAGGTCTCGGCCGCCCCCGGCAAGGCGACGCGCGTCGGCTTCGGCAAGCCGCCCGTGGCTCCACCCGGCACGCCCGCCGCCAAGGAACCCGTGCTGACGCCGTTGACGGGCGCCTTCGACATCCGTCTTCTCAGCGGCACCGCGGTTCTCGATGAAGCCAAGATCGCGGTCGCTCGGCCCAACGAATACGTCGAAGTCACCGCTATCGAGTTCGACCCGCGCGAGCAGAACAACAAGCGCAATCGTCTCACGGTCCGTCTCAAGGCCAAGGACACTTTCACCGGCCCGCGCGCCCGCGTCGAATTGGTGCTGCGTCCCGAGCGCATCCCCGGCCTGGCGGCCAACCAGAAGAAGGAAGGCAGCTACGCCAGCTACCTGAACGGGCCGGGCAGCGAAGTGACGCTGGTTGCCGAAAATCTGAAGTTCCAGGGCGGCGACGATCGGCGCAATGGCCTCGTCACCCTCAGCATCGATGGCTACGAACGCGCCTTCACCTTCAATACCACCTTCCCGCAGGGGAACACGCCGTCCACGCCAGCCCGGATCATCCAGCCGGTGCTGGGCCTCGACGCTCCGAAGTTCGCCGTCCCCAGCGCCACGTTCAAGATCGGCGTCGAGGTGGACAACGCCCCGCCCGGCACCGTCGCCGAGTTCGGCATCGACCGCGACGGCGACGGCAAGTTCGACGACGGCGAGATCGTCAAGTTCGTCGGCGACCGCAAGGAAAGCCTGCTCATCAACCTCTTCGGCCCGGCCGGCGCCTTGCTCCTCAAGGCCGACGTGCGCGACTGGACCGCCGACCTCGACTTGACCGAGGTCTATGGCCCCCGTGCCCTGCGTCTGCGCCTGCTCGACAAGCAGGGCGAGCCGGTGCAAGTGCGCGACAGCGGCGAGGACAAGCTCGTCACCGAAGTGGCGCGCACGCTGACGCTCGACGCCACTCGGCCCGAAGACATCAAGTTCGTCGATTTCCCCAAGAAGCTCGAACGCGGCTCGCTCATCCCCGTCAAGGCGACGGCGATTGACCCGGAATCCGGCATCCGCAGCGCCGTCTTCTTCTCGGGTAAGCCGACGCCCGATGGCAAGATCCCCGACAACGCCGTCGTCGTCGATGGCAAGCAGATCGACGCCAAGTCGCAGACCTGGCGCGCCAACATGCCGCTCCCGACCGATCAGGTGAGTACCTATGAGGTGAGCGTGCGCTTCACCAACGGCGCCGGCTTGACCGCGACCGAGACGGTACGCATTCAACTCGTCGATCCCGACGGCGGCAAGACGACGCCCGGCGGCGACAAGATCGCGGCCAACAAACTGAGCAGCATCGAAGGCACCGTCGTGGAAGGCAACCGGGCGCAACCGAACGTGGAAGTGATTCTCAAGGACGCCGACGGCAAGGTGGTCAAGGCGACGACGACGACCGACGCGGCCGGCAAGTTTATCTTCAAGGACGTGGCCCCCGGCGCGTACAGGGTGGCATCGTCCAAATCGACGGCGAAGACCAAGGGCGAGACCGCCGTCACCGTTGGCGAAGCGCAGAAGAAGACGGGGGTGGAGGTAAAGTTGACCCGCTGAACGGCGCGCGGCGTTCCTCACGCGAACGCCGCCTCGCGCTTCAGCGCCTGCCGCAGCCGCGCTAGGTATTCCTTGCGCGGAATCTCGACCGCCCCGAGGCGGGCCGTGTGTTCCGTCAGCATCTGGATATCGAACAGCGCGAAGCCGCGCTCGCGCAATCGCTCCACCAGAAATGCGAGGCCGACCTTGGAGGCGTCGCGGACCCGCGTGAACATCGACTCGCCGGCGAATAGTCCCCCCACGGCCACGCCATAGACGCCGCCCGCCAAGTGGCCGTCGTGCCACACTTCGACGCTGTGCGCGTGCCCCAGACGATAGAGCCGTTCGTAGGCCGCGATCATCGGCGGGATGATCCACGTCCCCTCGTCGCGCTCCGCGCAGCCACGGATGACGCCAGAGAAATCCCGATCGACCGTGCAGGTAAAGTTGCCTGACGCGATGGTGCGCCGCAAGCGCCGCGAGACGTGGAAGCCATCCAACTGGAAGATGGCGCGTGGGTCGGGCGACCACCAGAGGATGGGATCGCCCGCGTCGAACCAGGGGAAGATGCCGCGGCGATAGGCCCGAAGCAGGTGCGGGACGGTCAGGGCGCCGCCGCGCGCCACGAGGCCATATTCGTCGGCCATCCAAGGATAGAAGAGCGAGCCGAGCAGCATGGCGTCGTTCCCCAAAACGAGGAGGGCCGCGACCGGCCGATAGCCGATGGCGACCCTCTCATGCTATCCAAAGGGGAGCCGTGCCGCGACGCTCACTTGGGGTTGCCGCGCTCCTCGCCCTTGGTGATGAGCAGCGTGCCGTCCTCGCCGGTCTTGTACTTGGCGTAGGAGCCGGAGACGACGATGTAGCCCAACTCGAACTTCTTGCCGAACTCGTCGAGGATTTCCTTGGCCGGCTTCTCCTTCGAGGAGAAGGTGATCTTCTTGTTGAGGTTCAGGCCGCTGACGAGCGTATCGACGCGGACCTTGACCTTGCCGCCGCTGGCCGCGCTGAGCTTCTCGCCCAGATCCTTGACCACGTCCTGGATTTCCATCATGTTCCATTCGACGGAAATCTTACTGTCCAGCGCCTTGCGCGTGGCGGCGGCCTTCTCGGTATCCTTCTTCTCTTTGTCCTTATCCTTGTCCTTGTCGGCGGCGTTCACCGGCATCAGGGCAAGGCACAGGCAACCGACGGTGACGACCACGCTGGCGAAAAGCTGACGCACGGTGGACTCCTCCTGGAAGGGGAAAAGACGTTCTTCGCGCTGTAAATGACCTGGCGAGCGGGGGGCGTAAGCCCCCCGTG
>JBBSES010000399.1:0-4822 GCA_038239465.1 Gemmatales bacterium | reverse complement strand
TGACGCGACCCCGCTCGCCACATCGCGGCTCAACGACATGGTTATTTAACGCCGGGCGGCATCTTCAACAAAAAGCCATTCCCTTCCGGCACGCCGCGGACGCGCGCCCCGCAGGCCAAACCGATGGCCTTGTCGTCGGGAGAAATCGCCAAGCCGTGGATGGGGCCAACCGGCAAGGTCTCGCCGTAAACGAGCTTGCCATCGGCGGCGTTCCAGACGGCGAGATAGCCCTTCAACCCCGGCGCGTTGCCGGCGCTGACGACGTGCTTGCCGTCCTTCGTGAAGCGCACGCCGTAGACCCAACCGGGATGGGCGGGGATCGGTTGGCTCGGCAACGGCGGCGCGTCGGGCTTGACGATTTGCGGGTTGACGAACTCGCGGACCACGCTGCCATCGGCGACGTTCCAGAGCTTGACGCTCTTGTCGCTGCCGCCCGACGCCAGGAATTTGCCGTCGGGACTGAAGGCGGCGGCGAAGATGCCGTCGTGATGGCCCTTGTCGAACTCCTTTTCCTTGTACGCCTTGAACTCGCGGACCATCGTGCCGGCGGCGACGTCCCAGAGCTTCATGGTCCTGTCGATGCCGGCGGTGGCGATCTGTTTGCCGTCGGGACTCCAGGCCACGCCGTAGATGGGCGCCTGCTGGTTGGGTATCTGGTGGGCGACGATGGTCTTGCTGGTCACGGGTTGGGGTTGCTTGGTCAGATCCCAGACGCGCAGGACGCCGTCGTGACAGCCGGTGGCCAGCTGATTGCCGCTCGGGTCGAAGGCGACGGCATCGACGAGATTCGGATGCGGCATCAGCTTGGTCGGCTGATCGGACGCGAACTTCCAGGTCTTCAGCGTCTTGTCGTGGCTCGCGGTAAAAAGCGTGGCGCTATCGGCGGCGAAGACGAGGTCGCCCGCGGTCGCCGCGTGGGCGTAGGTTTGCAGCGGCTTGCCGAAGTCGGGCGACAACGGCTGACCGGGCGTGACGGCGACGTTCCAGCCGACGACCGGCCCCTTGTCGCAGGCGGCGGCGAGGGTCAGGTTGTTCGGCGTGAAGGCCAGGGCGCGGACGGCTTCCGGCGCCTTGAACGCCGGGGCGACGAGCTTGCCGTCGGCGAAGGTGTAGACGCGCACGCCCTTGTCGGCGCCGCCCGTGGCGACGAGGGTGCCGCTCTTGGAGACGGCCATCGCATGGACCGGCCCTTCGGCGCCGTCGAAACTCCGCTCGGCGGCGCCATTGGCCATATTCCATGCCTTCACGCTCTTGTCGTCGCTGGCGGTCAAGACGTGCGTGCCGGTCGGCGTCATGGCCAGGCGGCGCAGCGGAGCCGTGGACGCCGGGACAACGCGGACGATCGACAGCGGGTTGACGGATATGGTCTTGTCGGCGCTGCCCGAGAGGACGGCGGTATTGCCGTTGTGATACGCCACGGTTCGCACCGGGCCGGCCTGGCGATAGGTCTGGAGCAAGTGACCCGTCGCCAGATCGAAGACGCGCGTGAGGTGGTCGGCCGATCCCGTCGCCAGACGCGCGTTGTCGTGGCTGAACGACAGGCTCAGCACGTCGGCGGGATGGGCGAGCGTCAGCGGTTCCTTGCCGTCGCCGAGGTTCCATACCTTGACATTCTTGCCGCTCGCGGCGGCGACGTGCGTATACGCCTTGTTGAAGGCGACGGCCTGCACGCTATCGGGCAAGGGGCCGAACGTCTTGACCGCCTTGCCGCTGGCCATGTCCCAGAGCTTGACGGTCTTGTCGGCGCCGCCCGAAAGCGCCTGCGTTTGATTGTTGTGATATTGCACGCTGGCGACGCCGCCGGGATGGGCGTCGATGACGGTCAAGGCGTTGATGTCGCTGAGGCGGGCCGTCTTATCGGCGCCGGCCGACGCGAGGGTGCGATTGTCGGCCGCGAACGCCAGTGCCTTGACGACGGCGGCATGGTCGGGCACGGTCATCAATTCCTTGCCCGTCGCCGTGTCGAAGACGTTAATGACATGCGCGTTCTTGTCGATCAGACCGACGGCGACGCGCGTTCCATTGGGACTGAGGGCCACGCTCGACGGCGCCGCGGGCAGGGCGATGTTGGCGGTCGGCTCGGGCTTGGGTCCATCGACGAGCCAGAACTTGGCCGTCTTGTCGGCGCCCGCGGAAACGACGCGGGTGCCATCCGTGCTGATGCCAACGCCCGTCACCGGCGCCGCGTGGCCGGGGAACGATTTCAGTTCCTTGCCGTCGGCCGCGTTCCACACCTTGACGAGTTTGTCGTCGCCGCCGCTGACGACGCGGTCTCCCTTGGGGCTGAACACGGCGTCGCGCACGGGGCCGGCGTGGACCGCTTGCCAGACGAGGGCGGTGGTCCAGAGCCGGGCGGTCTTGTCGGCGCTGGCCGTCGCCAGCCGCTTGCCGTCGGCGAGATAGGCGGCCGACACCACCGGACCATCGTGGCTGAACATTTCCAGGAGTTTGCCATCGCTGCCGAACACGCGCGCCGTGTGGTCGGCGCCGGCGACGACGACGCGCGTGCCGTCGGGGCTAAAGCCGACGTCGCGTAAATCGGCCGGCGTGGCGAACGCCGTCACCGGCTTGCCGTCGGCCAGTGTCCACACCTTCACGGCCTTATCGGCGCCGCCGCTGACGACGCGGGCGCCGTCCTTGCTCAGGGCCAGCGCTTGCACCGGGGCGCCGTGGTCGATCTTCAACTTTGAAGCACCGTCGGCGATGTTCCACAGTTGCACGATCTTGTCGGCCGACGCGGAGACGACTTGATCCCCCTTCGGCGTAAACGCGACGCCGGCGATCGGCCCGGCGTGTCCGACAAGGCTCTTGATCTCCTTGCCCTGAGCAATGTCGAGCAGGCGCACGGTGTTGTCGGCGAGGCCGGCGGCGATCGTGTTATTGTCGGGCGCCACGGCGACGCTGGTGACAGCCGCCGGCAGGTTAGCGATCTTCTTGAGTTCCTTGCCGTCGGCCGCGTTCCAGACGATGACCGACTTGTCGGCGCCGCCGCCCACGACGGCGCTGCCGTTGGGCAGGAAGGCGACGGCCGTCACCGCGAGGGTATGGCCGGGAAAAGCCCGCTCCATCTGGCCCGTGCCGAGGTTCCACAACCGCGCGTGCTTGTCGATCGAGCCGGTAAGCAGCTTGGCGCCATCGGGGCTGAGGACCGCGCCGGTCAACGCATCGGGATGGACGAACGGCTTAACGGGCACGGCCGGCAGCTGCCAGAGCTTCAGCGTGCCGTCCGCCGACGCCGACAAGAGTTGCAGGTTTCCCGGATGAAACGATAGTGCCGTGATGGGTGCCGAGTGCCCGGCGAACAGGTCGGTCGGGCTGCCGTTGGCCTGGTTCCAGAAGCGAATGACGGCATCGTCGCCGCCCGAGACGAGCGTCTGCCCGTTGGGGCTGAGAGCCACGGCGGTAACGGCGCCAGGGTGTCCGGCGAACTGGCGCTCCATCTGATTGTTGGTCAGGTTCCAGCTGCGAACGAGTTTATCGGCGCCGCCGGTGATGAGCCGCTTGCCGTCGGGCGTGATGGCCAGGGAGGTGACGGCATCGGCGTGCGCGAGGGCGCGCGGCGCCGCCGAAGGGGTGGCCCAGAGTTTCAGGACGCCGTCGGCGCCGCCCGTGAGCAGTTGCGCGCCGGAAGGGTGGAAGCTGGCGGCGGTGACGACGCCGTTGTGCGCGACGCCCTGGCCAACCATCTTGCCGTCGGCCGGGGTCCACAGATACAGCTTGCCGTCGCCGGTGCCGGCGGCGAGCAGGGCATTCGTCGGCGCCAAAGCCAGGGCGCTCACGGTCGTGGTCGGGCCGGCGAGTGGCTTGACGATTTTGCCGTCCGCGAAGGTCGAATGCCGCACCGTCTTGTCGGCGCTCGCCGTATAGACCTGCGCGCCATCGGGCGACAGCACCACGGCGTTGACGGCGTCGGCGTGCGGCTGCAACTCGCGCGCGGCGGGCGGCGGCAACTGCCAAAATCTCAATATGCCATCGTCGCCGCCGCTCATGGCCTGCGTGTTATTGGCGTGGAAGAGAACGCTGTTGGCCGATCCGATGTGAGCGCCGACCGCCGCGATCGGCGTTCCCTTGGCCGTGTCCCAGTAACGTAGCGTGCCATCGCTGCCGGCGCTGGCGAGGAGCTTGCCGTCGTTGTTGAAGGCCACGGCCTGCACTGGCCCGGTGTGGCCCTTCATGTCGAAAATCGCCTTGCCGTCGGCGGGGTTCAGGATTCGCACGGAGCCGTCCTTGCCGGCGCTGGCGAGGAGCTTGCCGTCGGGACTGAGGGCGACGCCCTGCACCGCGTCGGCGTGGGCGATCTCGCGCAATGGCCGTTCGGAGGGCACGTCCCAGATCCGCGCCGTGTTGTCCTGACTGCCCGAGGCGATACTGTGCCCCTCCGGATGGAAGGCGACGCACAGGATGAGGTTCTGATGCCCGGCCGCCCCGCCGAACACTTTCAATTCCTTGCCGGTCGCCGTGTCCCAGAGGCGCAACGTCTTGTCGAAGCTGCCGGTGACGGCGTGCGGCGCGGTCGGGCTGAAAGCGATGGCGTACACCGTCTCGCCATGCCCCTTAAGGACGACGGCCCCCGGCGGCGCCGGCGGATCGTCGGCGGCCGCGGACCAGGAGCCGAGCAAAGCAACGACGGCGAGGAGCGTGCGCGACGACCAGCGAGCCAACGGCGTGGAAGCGTTCGAGGAGAGCATGATGGCAGGTACCTCGGAGGAGCGGCAAAGGCGGCGGGGGGCGAGTGCGGCGAGGCGGGGAAAAATTGAGCATTACACGGAAGACAACGACTGTCAACGGGGGAGGCAATCTCGTGGCGAGCGGGGTCGCGTGA
>JBBSES010000398.1:0-4829 GCA_038239465.1 Gemmatales bacterium | reverse complement strand
GGTCAGCTTGGGAGTGGCTTCGTCGAAAGCGCCCGCCAGGTCGCCGCCGCCAGTTCGTGCCTGGGCGAGGAAGGAGTCGAGGACGTTGTTGTTGCCGAGGCGAGCCTTGACGGCGATCTCGAGTTCTTGCTGAATGACGAGTTCCACGTCGCGGACGATGTTGTTGGCCGCCGTCGTGCAGACGTGGACCAGTGCCTTGAACGACTTCACGATGGCCGCCTGCACTTTGGCGTCCATATCGACGATCTCATCGGCGGTGACGGTTTTCAGCTGCAAGGCGACGGCCTCGTCAATGCTCCGGCAGTTGCCGGCAAACAGGTGGCGGCCCGGCCCCAGATCGAGCGTGGACGACGCCTCGATCGGCTTGGCGAACGCCTTCTGCAAATCGCTCAGGCGCGTGCGGCAGTAGGTGAATTCGCGTTGGTATTCCGGGCAGTTGCCCAGCAGGCTGCGGTAGACCGTCAGCACGCGCTGCAAAACCAGGCTTTGGTAGCGCACCGTGGGAAAGAGTTGCAACAGCTGGGTGAGCATCGACACGTCTTCGGGCGGCATGCGCCGCTTGCCGCCCGGCGGACAGGCGCGCAGCGCCTCCAGCAGCGAACATGCCTTGGAATGGGCGGCGGCGGCCTTGCGCGTGAATTCCTCGCACAGGGGTTCCTGCTGGGCGATGATCTCCGAAATGATCGAACTGATTTGCCGGATCGCCTCCTCGGCCCCGGCAAAGCGGTATTGCGGCTGCTCCACGAGGTGGACGGCCATTTCCGCGAGTTTCTGCTCGCAGTTTTGCAGGAGCATCTTGGCGGCGACGTCCAACCCTTCCATCAGGGCGGGACGTTCGGGCAACGGCGGCAACCCTTCGGGACGGCCGACCATTTGTTCCAGCTGCTGCAGCACCTGTTGGGCCACGCGCGGATCGGGATAGGTGCCGGGGGCGCCCAGTTGTTCGAGGACGGTGTCGAAGACGTCCTCGGGTTCCTGATCGAGGGTGCCTTCGCCGGCGGCGCGGAGGCTGGCGATGAGCCGGTCGGCCTGCAGGCCGCGTTTGAGGAACTGGTCGCGCGCCCAGGCTTGCACCGGACCGCGCAGTCGGGCGCTGTCCTTGGACAGCCAGTGTTCGACGACGCGCTGGCCCAGGGCGCGGGCGGTGCGGCCAATGAGCGCGCGCCGCGGCCAGGAGAGCCGATACATGCCGAACGTTTGCAACGGCGGCAGCCCCTTGCCGGCCGGTCCCGCGCGCTTACCGGCCGACAACTCGGCGCGGCGCGTGTCGATGCAGCGGCCTAGCGGCGTGAACAGATCGCGCAGCAGGAAGCTGGCTCCTAAGCCCGTGACCTCGGCGAGACCGGCGTCTTCCGGCTCCTGTTCGAGGAGGATGCAGCGCTGGAACGGCGCCTCTCCATCGGTGACGGGCGGCGCCTTGGAGTCGTAGCGCGCCGTGAAGATCACGCCGGGCGAACTGAAGTGGTTCAACTCGGCCAGGGACGCATAAGCGTTGCCCAGTTCGACGGGCCGCGCCGCCCCGGTTTCGGAGTGGGGCAGGTAGAACAGGCCGACCACGTCGCAGGGCGCGTAGCCCAGCTGCTTGAGATGGTGCCGCGCCGTGTAAGCGATGTCGAGGAACATGCCGCCACCGGTGCCGCCGCCGAGGCCGGCGATAACGTAGACGCGCGGCCGATTGACGCGCAAGCCCAAGCGCGTGTGCCGGTCGGCGGCAGCCAAAGCCTCCGCCTCGGTGATGGCGCCAAGGCCATTGCGGATGCGCTCGCTAATGTCGTGGTGGTAATCGACGAGGGCGAGGCGTCCCAGGGCACGGACGCCGCCGGTCAGCTGGTTGCGCGGGATGCGATAAAGGACCTGGGGATTGAGCCAGGTGCTGACCGCGGGCACGCCGCCGCCGGTATGCATATCGCGCGGCTTGAGGTAATGGCTGGGCCGGTTGAGCCGCGCCAGCAAGACCTCGGAGGGTTGGAGGGCCGTGCCATTGTTGCCGCGCAGGGCGGCGCCGATGCCGTCCGGGTCGGTGTCGATGTAGAGCAAGCGCAGATGGGGCAGCGCTTCGAGGCTGCCGTGGCGCTCGACCAGGATTTCGCGGAGTCGTTGGATGACGCCCAGGCCGGCCTGGCCGATGCCGATGACCAGCGAGGGCAGCAGCACCCCGGAGCCGCGGAACTCGACCGGCTTGGAGAGGTGAACGACGCCCCGATTGGTCTGCGCGACCTCGACCGGCGCCTCGTGGAACTCGTGCCGAGGCGTGCGCGGGATGTGGGGCACGACCGAACGCGGCGTGCGCGGGATGGCGGACGGCAGACCGATGTTCTTGGTGGTCGATTCGGAAGAACTGACGCGCGGCCGCGAGGCCGTCTTGTCGTCGGTCGGACTGTCGGGATCGAGGTCCGGGCGCGTTGGCGAAGCGGCGGCCGTCGTCGCCCGATTGGCGCGGCCGACCGCCTCCTGGCTCCCCGCCGCGCGCAGGGCGGCGACCAAATCGGCGCACGTGGGAAAGCGGTCCTCGGGCTTCTTGGCCAAGGCTCGCGCGATGAGCGGCTGATCCTCCGGCGGCAACGGCGACACGTCGGGCGCCATCTGCACATGCTGCAAGAGAAGTTGCCGGGCGTTGGCGCCGTCGAACGGCCGTTGCCCGGTCAGCAATTCCTGATAGACGATGGCCAGGCTATACTGGTCGCAATAGCGGCTGACGCGCCCCTCGAACGTCTCGGGGGCGGCGTACAGAGGCGTCACGCCGCCCGTCACCGTCGCCGTCATCCCCTGCAGGTCTTTGACCAGGCCAAAGTCGGCGACCTTAATGTGCTTGCCGACCAGGAACAAGTTTTGCGGCTTGATGTCGAGGTGCTGCAGTTGGTAATCGCTGTTCATCAAGTCGAGCGCTTCGGCGGCCTCTTCCATATAGCGCAGCAACTCGTCGCGCGGGATGCCGGGCAAGCCCGACGTGTGGCTTTCGCGGAAGCGGTCCATCAAGTTGCGGTCAGCCAACTCCATGACGATGCAGAGCTGGCCATCGACCACGTCCACCCGTTCGAGGGAGAGAATGAACGGATGGCGCACCGACTTGACGCGGTTGAGCGCCTTGAACTCCTGTTCGGCGGCGCCGCCCCTATCCGTCGTGCTTTCGAGGTCGCCGAAGACGAACTTGATGGCCTTAAGCAGGCCGCCGGGAGCTTCGGCCTTCCACACCTCGCCAAAGCCGCCGCGCCCCAGCCGTTCGAGGAGCCGGTAGCCGGGGATGGGTTCGGTTTGATTGGCGAGTCGGACCGGCATGCGCGCTCTCTTACTGAAGGTCTTCTGGGTGCTTAACACATGGAGGAGGGAGAGCGTTCAAGGCGAACCGCGCGGCGTCGTCTCCCGCCCCGGACGGCGGTTGAGCCTCCAGATAAACATCCATGCCCTTCACGGACGGGAATTGACAACACTATCTTGTACGCTGTGTCGGCGAATTGTGCAAGAGACGGGCGGGGAATCGGAGGCGCCCTCCGCGTTCCTCGGTTAGCCGCGATCCGGCGAGCGGGGTCGCGTGAGCGCCCCGAGCGCGGGGGGCCGCGAAACGTAAACGGGCCTTGAGGTCGTCCCATGTCCAACGATATCCCTTATGCCCTCTCGGTCAAGCAGCCCTGGGCCGCGCTGCTCGTGCACGGTTTGAAAACCATCGAAATCCGCACCTGGCCGACGGCGCGGCGCGGCCACGTCCTCATCCATGCCGCCCGTGTGCCCGATCGGGGAGCCTACGCCTGGTCGCAGGTTCCCCCCGAATTGCACGCCGCCGCTCAGGTCGTCGGCGGCATCGTCGGCGTCGGCGATCTCGTCGATTGCATCGCCTATCGCTCGGCGGAAACCTTCGCGCGCGACCGCGACCTCCACCGCAACGATCCGTCGTGGTTTCAACCGCCCGTGTTCTACGGCTTCGCGTTCGCCAATCTAACTGCGCTGCCGTTTCGTGCTTATCCCGGTTGGGTGCGTTTCTTCCGCGTGGAGGAGCAAACGCCGCGCCGCCGAGGAACGAAGTCATGACGCCGGTTCGTCCTTCATTGCTGGTGAGCGTTCGTTCCGTGGCCGAGGCGGAGGCGGCGCTGGCCGGTGGCGCCGCGCTAATCGATGTGAAGGAACCATCGCGCGGCGCATTGGGTCGGGCCGATGCGGCGACCATCGCCGCGGTGATCGCCGCCGTGGCCGGACGCCGTCCCATCAGCGCCGCCATCGGCGAACTGATTGACGCGGAACCGCCGTTCGCGTTGCCCGG
Source organism: Gemmatales bacterium (assembly GCA_038239465.1). Taxonomy (GTDB): domain Bacteria; phylum Planctomycetota; class Planctomycetia; order Gemmatales; family Gemmataceae; genus JBBSES01. The sequence continues at coordinate 577 of JBBSES010000398.1, read as the reverse complement.
CCTAGCGTTCGCCAAGTGGGGCCTGGCGGGATTGGCTTCTCGTCCCGACTGGCCCGCGCGCTTGCGCCAGGCCATGGGCCGTTTGCCGCACGGCTGCCGGGGCGTGGCGGTCGCCTATGCCGACCATGCCCGCGCCGATGCGCCGCCCGTGGACGAGGTGATCCGTGTCGCCATCGACAGTTCATGCGCCGCGCTTCTGATCGACACCTGGCGAAAGGACGGCAGCACGCTCCTCGATTGGCTCGAACCGCCGCGATTCGCCGCCGCGATTCGGCAATGCCGAGCGGCCGGGATTCGCGTGGCGCTGGCCGGCTCGCTGGGGATGAAGCAGATCGAGGAATTGCGAACGTTAAGTCCCGATTGGTTCGCCGTGCGCGGCGCCGCCTGTCGAGAAGGGCATCGGGGTAGCATGGTGGAGGAGGAGCGCGTGCGCGGATTGGTGGACGCGATTATTGGCCGGGGGGGGGGGGGGGGGGGGGGGGGGGGGGGCGCGGCGGCCAACAACCACGGGCCCCCCCCCCCCCCCCCCCCCCCCCCCGCCGACGCCCTCCCCGCCCGCGCACACATATACGCCCCC
>JBBSES010000397.1:0-4834 GCA_038239465.1 Gemmatales bacterium | reverse complement strand
TCCCGCTCCTAGAATTTGTCCGTGCCTTTCCACCGTCGGTTCAACTGCTTGATGACGCTTTCCTCCGGTGCGCCGCTGATAGGCAATCCCCACCGCCGATACTACGGGTAGTTCCTGTGGTCACGTCGGCATCGCGGGCCGTGGCAGAGTGCGTTTGCACCGGGTCGCGTCGGCGTGTGGCGCCGGTCGTCCCGGTTGGCCGCAGCGCGGACAGTTCGGGGCCGCGGCCGCCGTCGGGGCGGCGTGTTGGATCCGTTGTTCGAGAAGCCAGCCGGCGAGATCGCGGGCCAGCCGCACGGCCCGACTTTCGAGATGGTCGAACAGGGGCACGCTGGCCTGAGCGTCAGGGGGAAAGAGACGCTCGAAAACGGCGTCCGCGTGCTGCCGCCCTTGCTGCCGAACAACCTGGCGAACCGCGGGGGTGGTCATGGCTACCTCGAAGAACAGGATCAGGCCGTCGAGCTATCCTAGAATTTCGGGCCGCCCCCAGCTGCGGATATGCACGCCCGCCGCTTCCGCTGTTCTCCCCGTCGGGCGAATTTGCTACCATGACGGTCCAGGAGACCGCAGCATGGCCGGCGCCAAGAAAAAAGACGACGACGAAGACATCAAGGTGATCTGCCGCAACAAGCGGGCCTTTCACGAATACGAAATCAGCGACCGCCTGGAATGCGGTATCGTGCTGGTCGGCACCGAGGTCAAGAGCCTGCGCGACGGCACCGCGAGCCTGGAGGATGCCTACGCCAAGATCGACGACGGCGAATTGTGGTTGCTCGGCAGCGACATTCCCGAGTATGTCATGGGCAACCGGATGAACCACAAGCCGAAGCGGCCGCGCAAACTGCTCTTGCATCGCCGCGAGATCGAGAAGTTCGCCGGCAAGGCGACGCAGCGCGGCTTCACGCTGGTGCCGTTGCGCATGTACTTCAAGCACGGTTTGGCCAAGGTGGAAATCGGCGTCGCCAAGGGCAAGCAGCTGCACGACAAGCGCCAGTCGGCCAAGGACGCCGACGCTCAGCGCGACATCCGCCGGGCCATGAGCCAGCGGGATCGCTAGACCAGGGCATGCCGTTTCGCGTGGAATCGGTCATGGAGGACCGCTCGTGCGTCTCATCGCGCTCGTGGACAGCCCGACACACGTCTGCTGCCGCTATCGGCTGGCGGCGTTTCGGCCCTTTCTCGAAGCGGCCGGCCATTCCCTTGAATTCATCGCCTGGCCGCGGAACTGGCTGGCGCGGCTGACCATTGGCCGCGCGTTGCGCGGCGCCGATGTCGTCATCCTGCAACGACGCCTGTTGCCCGCGTATCAGCTGGCCCTCGTCCGCCGGGCCGCCCGACATCTCATCTTCGACTTCGACGACGCGGTGTTCCTGCGCGATTCCTACGCGCGCGGGGGCATCCATAGCCCGCGGCGTCTGCGCCGCTTCGCCGACGTGGTCCACGCCGCCGATGCCGTGGTATCGGGCAATCGCTTCCTCGACGCCCAGGCGGGACGCTGGGCGGGATGCGATCGACGTATCATCATACCTACATGTGTCGATCCATCGCGCTATCCCCTGGCCCGGCACGATGGCGCGCGCCTCGTCTGGGTCGGCTCCTCCAGCACGCTGCAGGGCTTGGAGGCGATTGGTCCCCTGTTGGAAGGGATCGGCCAACACGTTCCCGGCGTTCGACTCAAATTGATCTGCGACCGCTTTCTGACCCTTCGGCACTTGCCCGTGGAGCCTTGCCCCTGGGTGGAAGCGACGCAAGCCGCCGAACTCGCAGAAGCCGATATCGGCATCAGCTGGGTGCCGAACGACGATTGGAGCCGCGGCAAATGCGGCCTGAAAGTGCTGCAGTACATGGCCGCCGGTTTGCCGGTGATCGCCAACCGCGTCGGGGTGCAGGCGGAATTCGTGACGCACGGCGAAAGCGGCTTCCTCGCCGACACGCCGGAGGAATGGCAAACGGCCGTGAGTCGGCTGACGCGCGATCCAGAACTTCGGCGGCGCATGGGACAGGCGGGCCGAAAGCGCGTCGAGGCCGAGTTCAGCGTGCGACATGGGGCGGCCCTCTGGCTAGACCTCCTGACAAATGGTGCGAGTCGCCGGCCGGCGCGAGGTGTTGCATGACCGAAACCGTTCCGGTGACGACAGGCGATATCCGCTGGCAGGTGAGGCCGGAATCGCGCGACGCATTGCTCGGCCCGGACGGGTTACGCCTGGACGAGTGGCGCGCCGCCGGGCAAGCGGTCGTCGTCAAGCACGGGCCGCATCGGACGGTGTACCGCGTCACGCTGCCCGGCCACGAATTCTACGTCAAACACAATCGGCTCTGGAACGCGCGCGCCTGGCTGCGCCAACTCATCCGGCCGCCGAAAGCACGCCTGGAACACCAGCGCGCCCGCGAAGTGGCGGCGCGGGGCGTGCCGACCATCGAAGTCCTGGCCATCGGCGAGGGAAGCACGCGCAACGGGCCGAGCGATAGTTACTTGATCACGCGCGGCCTGGACGACACCGAGCAACTCGATACCTTCCTTGAAGCGACCTTGCCGACGTTCGCCGCCTGCCGGCGAACCCACGTGCGTCACCTTCTGGCGAAATTGCTCGGCGCCTTCGTGGCCCGGATGCACGACGCCGGCATCACGCATCACGACTTGCATCCGGGCAATCTGCTCATCCGGTTGGCAGAGGGCGAGCGGCCGGCGCTCTTTCTCATCGACCTGCACGCGGTGCGCGTGGGGCCGCCCCTCGGGTGGCCGGCGAGCCGCGACAATCTCGTGATTCTCAATCACTGGTTCACAATGCGCGCCGGACGCGGCGACCGATTGCGCTTCTGGCGTGCCTATTGCCGCGCACGCCATGAAGTGAACGTCTTCCCATTCGCGCCGGCCATCGTCCACGGGGCGTTGCCCGTCGAACTGGAACGGCGCACCTGGCTGTCGAACCTGCGCTTCTGGCGGCACCGCGACCGCCGTTGCCTTTGTAACAACAAGTACTATCAGACCGTTCATTCCGCGTTGGCGACGGGCCATGCGGTGCGCGATCTCGACCCCGAAGCGCTGGCGTTGTTGCTGGCCGACCCGGACGGGCCGTTCGAGAAACTGGAAGCGAAGTTGCTCAAGAACTCTCCGAGTTCGACGGTGGCCGAGTTAGTGCTTAACGTAAATGGCCAACCGCGGCCGGTTATCTACAAGCGCTTTCGAGTTACCTCCTGGAAGGATCCCTGGACCTCGCTCTTGCGTCGGTCGGCGGCGCTGCGGTCGTGGGTTGCGGGCCACGGCCTGCGCGAACGCTGCCTGCCGACGCCGCGGCCTTTGCTCGTCCTGCATCGTCGTCGGGCCGGGCTATCCCACGAAGGCTATCTCCTGACGGAAAAGGTGGACGCCGCCGCCGACCTGCACGCCTTCGTGGCCGGGCTGAACTCCCTGGGTGACGCGAAACGCCTGGCTCTCCTGCGTGGCCGGATCGATCGAGTGGCGCGGCTCGTGCGCGAATTGCATCGCCGCCGTCTCGGACACCGCGACCTCAAGGCGGCCAATCTGCTCATCGACGGCGCGGGCCACTTGCAGCTGATCGACCTGGTGGGCGTGACTCGCTACGCCCGCTTGCCGCGCGGCCGCCGCGTGCAAAACCTGATGCGCTTGAACGCCAGTTTTCACGAGGGAAACAGGTTGACGCGCACCGATCGGCTGCGCTTCCTGCGCGTCTATTTGCAATGGGGCTTGCGCGGCCGCGCCGGCTGGAAACGTTGGTGGCAGCAAGTTGAGCAGGCAACCGCCGACAAGGTGGCGCAAAATGCCCGCCGCGGGAGGATGTTGGCGTAGGCGCGAAACGTAAACAAGAACTTTCGGGCTAGCGGCCAAATCCCGCTATACGTATAAGCCTGCCTCTTCATGCCCGGCCCGTGACGGACAACGGAATCGTACCATGTCGCGTCGGTCGCTTGCCCGGTTCGCCTGCCTTCTCCTGGCGTTCGCGCCGGGGTGCAATGCGCTGCGCCTCGGCCCCGCCAACGTCGAGAAAGCCGAAAAGGACGCGCCGCTGGCCGTCCCCGCCAAGCACGCCCTGCGCGTCTCGCAATTCGTGATCTATTCCGACTTCGAGGTAAAGCGCGACCTGCCGCTCTTCAAGGAACTGGAAGCCATGCGCGACCAGATCTATAAGGAGCTGCAGCTGCCCGCCGCCAATACCGTCGTGCAGGTCTACCTCTTCGAGGATCGCGACAAATACGAACGCTACATGCGCGCCAAGTACCCCGACTTGCCCAAGCGCCGCGCCTTCTTCGTGGCGCAGCCGAGAAGCGTGGGCGGTGCCGACGACTTGCTCGTCTACACCTTCTGGGGCGACCGCGTGCAGCAGGATTTGCGCCACGAATTGACGCACGCCCTTTTGCATAGCGTGTTGAAAGACGTGCCGCTGTGGTTGGATGAAGGATTGGCGGAATATTACGAGTTGCCGCCGGAGTGGTTGGGCTTGAACTATCAGCATCTCGAAAACATGCGCAAGGGCACCTTCAAGCCGAACCTGGATCGCCTGGAACAGCTGAGCCAGGTGCAGCAGATGGCGCCACCCGAATACCGCGAAGCCTGGGCATGGACGCACTTGATGTTGCGCGGCTCTCCCGAGGCCAAGGGGGCGCTCCTCGCCTACTTGCAGCAGCTGCGGACGAACCCGAATCCCGGCCCGCTTGCACCCCGGCTGATAGCGGCCGTGCCCGAGTTGGAGCCGACGCTCATCGGCCATTTGGATAAACTCGACATGCAGCCGCCGCGTTAGGGCGACCCACAGCTCGTGACGTACCCGGTTCTCTATTTCCGGCGAGCGTCGAGGCGAAAGCCCGGCGTGTGAAC
>JBBSES010000396.1:0-4839 GCA_038239465.1 Gemmatales bacterium | reverse complement strand
GCCCCGCGCATCGCCGTTGGTTCCTACCCGGAGGAGACGACGCCCGCCTCCGAACCGCTGCCGTTGCGGCGTTTCAGCCGCGATGAAGTCCAGCGCATGGTGGACGCCGAAGTGCTGATCGAGGGCGCCCCCGTCGAACTCCTCGAAGGCTGGCTGGTCCGCAAAATGACATTCAACCCACCTCACCACGTCGTCGTGGCTTTGCTGATTCAAGCCTTTGCCCATTGCTTGCCTTCCGGCTGGCACTTTCGCGCGCCGGGAACCGTGGTGACGGCGAACTCCGAGCCGGAGCCAGACGGCATGATTCTCCGCGGTACGATCCGCGACTACACGGCGCGCCACCCGGAACCGGCGGATATCGCCCTGGTGATCGAGGTCGCCGACTCGTCGTTGCGATTGGACCGCACGCTCAAGGCCGCTCTTTACGCGGGCAATCGCGTGGCCGTTTACTGGATCGTGAATATCAATGACCGGCAAATCGAGGTGTACGCCGACCCGACCGGCCCCGCGGCGCAAGCACGTTATCGGTCGCGGCAAGATTATGGGATGGGCGAGACCGTGCCCGTCGTCATCGAAGGCCAAGAGGCGACGCGCATCGCCGTCGCCGACGTGCTACCGTGACGCTTCACTTCCCCTTCCGCTTCGCCTCATATTCCTTAATGAACTTCTCCGGCTCCGCCTTGAACGCATCGCGGCAACCGCCGCAACAGACGTAATAGGTTTGCCCCCTGTACATCACGGCGATGCTGGCCGCGCCGCCGCTGACGACGCACTCCGGCGCCGTGCCGGCCGTCGCGAATGGCTCCCCCTTTTTGGTGGCGCCCACCTGATACACGCGGCGAAAGGCGTCTTTGCCTGGCGGTTTCACCTCGTAGTTGCAGAGATAGCGATTGGCGTGGAGCAGCCGGAAGACGAGTCGTTGCGTCTCTCCCTGGCCGGCGTCGCGCTCGAGTGTCAACGTCTTGTCAGTCAGGGTGCCCTCGAAGCGCTGCGTCTCCTTGCCGACGGTGGTGAGCGTTAGCTGATAGCGATCGGTGGCCGGCAGGTACGTCAGTTCGCCGCCGGTAAAATACTTGCCGTTGGTGAAAGCCAGCGTCAGCCGGGCGTCATCCTTGGCGAAGCGCCATTCCCAGGCGACGGTCTCGGACCAGGCGGCGCGTTCCTTCTCGGCCCTTGTCCCCTCGGGAATGCCGGTGCCGCGCCAGGAGCCGATTTGGTCGTTGAAGGCTTGCAGCGCTTCGCGCGCGGTCTTCTTAGTCAGCGGCTCGGCGCCGGCGAGGGTCATCGTCACCCCGGCCACGACGAGGAGCAAGAAACGCTGCATGAGGTTCGCTCCGACGAGAAATGTTGTCGCCGAAAGCATAAACCCCGGCGGGAGGGCAAAGTAACGGCAACCGCGCGGCATCAGAGTACGTAACGCAAGCAAGTGTCGCCCCCCACCCCGCCAGCCAACGCATGTGACGGCCTGTGGCAATCCGCTTCCCATTGTGGTGATCGTGTGAAGTTTGCCGATTTTTCCCCAAAACCCCATTGACAACCCCGCCATCCCTTTTTGTCCTGCCCTTGGTGATGACGAAAGCCTCTTCCCATTGCCCCGAACGGAGTCGTCGCCCGTGATAACCTTTTCCTTCCCCGCTTGGCTCCGTCGCTTGGCGTTTCGCGCCGGCAAACCACGCCGCGCAACCCGGGGGGGGGGGGCGCCGATCGCGGGCTCCCTCTTTTGAGCAACTCGAAGACCGCGTGATGCCCGCCGTCATTTATCAAAATGACTTCGAGGCCGGGGCTGGTACTTTATGGTCGGCCACGAACACATCGACCACGCCTGTCGGCGGGCGTCATTTCCTAGGCGAATTCAATAACGGCAATGTCGCTCTGTCCCTTTCCAGTATCGCCGCCCATCAGAGTCTTAAAGTCACCTTCGACGTTTACTTCATCCGTTCGTGGGACGGTAATAACGCCGTCGATGCCGGCTTTGGCCCCGATCGTTGGAAGTTAGCCGTCGGCGGTGGTGCAACTTTGCTCGATAGCACCTTCAGCAATCATAACGCCAATCATCCGACCGTCGCCTCGCGCGTCCAATCGTTTCCCGGCAATTTCGCCGACGGCGATAGCGCCTCATTCGCCGGCGCCACCGAAGCCAACACGCTCGGCTATAGCCATGCGTCGCAGAGCCAAATGGATTCGGTCTATCGCTTGACTTATACCTTCGATCATACGGCCGGTAGCGTCGTCTTCAATTTCAGCGCCGCCGGTTTACAGGCAATCGCCGACGAGAGTTGGGGCCTCGATAACGTCAAGGTCGAGACGGCCGACGACGTGCCGCCCTCGCGCCCGCCCAGCGATTGCGGTTGCGCGTGTCAACTGCCCAAGAACGCTCCCGGGCTGGATAACATCGGCAACAGCGGCGCCAGCTTTCTGCCCGGCGGCGTCCGCGATGATGGCGTGCGCAATCTCACCACTACCGATTTGCAATCCGATTGGTGGGCGCATGGCCGATCGTTGAGCAATGGCCCCGGCTATACCTCCGGCGGCTTGAACGGTTCCGGTTCGATGGACCCCTATCAGCCGTTCGCCCTGCAAAGCAATGGCAATTCCACCATCGCCCTCGTCACCAGCGGCACCGACGCTCGTTATTTCGATTTGGTGTCGGGAACGTATGTGCCGCGCTTCTTCGGCCAAGATAAGTTGGTCGAGGATACCGTCAACAAACAATTCGTCCTCACCGACACGGCCGGCAATCGGCTCAGCGTCAGCAACTTCGAGGCCTCGCTGCCCGCCAATCAGAAGGGCCGCTTCAAAAGCTTCACCGACCCGGCCGGCAATCTCACGCAAGTGACGAGTTATGCCGCCGACGGCAAACCGCTCGACGTGCAACATACCCGAACCGATAACGGCACCACCGTCACGGAATCATTCCAATATGCGTATGTATCGTCGGGAGCCAACGCCGGGCTGATCGATAGCGTTACCTTCCGCCGCCAAATCAACGGCGGCGCGTTCACGACCATACGTAAGGTGCAATACGCCTATTACGTGGATGCCGACGCTTACGGCAACACCGGCGATTTGAAAACCGCCGCCATTCTCGACGGCGCCGGCAACCTGCTGGATACCAAGTACTATCGCTATTACGAAGGCGAGGCGGGCGGCTACATTCACGGTTTGAAGTATGTCTTTAACGAAGCCTCTTATGCTCGTCTCGTCGCCGCCGTCGGCAATCCGCTGGCGGCCACCGATGCGCAAGTGGCGCCCTACGCCGATTACAACTATCAATACGACTATCGCCGCCGCGTCTCGCAAGCGGTGATCCAGGGCGAGGGCTGCTCTAGTTGCACGGGTGGGCAGGGCAGTTATACCTATCATTATGCCATCAGCGGCAACGCCGACGGCTCTAACAGCTGGAAGACGCGCACCACCGTCGATCTGCCCGACGGCAGCCACGAACGAGTATACAGCAACGCCTATGGCCAAACGATGCTACACGTCTTCACCGACGGCGTTACCGGCCAACAATGGCGGACCTTCACCAAGTACGACACGCAGGGCCGCGAAGTCTTGAGCGCCGCGCCGTCGGCCGTCACCGGCCACGACGAGACCAGGGCCGATTTGCTCAACGCCGTCGCCGGCAATTATCAATTCCTCTCCGACAACACCGGCCTCGTGCAAACCTGGACTTTCGGCACCAGCACCACGGCCGGCGAGACCACGGCCGGCGACGTGATCGGCCAGCGAAAAGAGACGGCCATCCAGCGCGGCGAGTTGGGCGCCTCCATCAAGCAAGAAACGGTGCAGTATTACGCCCATACGGTGGGCACATCGACCGTCAATCCGCTGGCCCGCGATACCGTCTACCGCAACACCGACGGCACCGGCGCCGAGACGACGAGTTATAGCTATACGTGGTTTACCGGCACGACCGAGATGCAGTCGATGACGACGACGCTACCCGTCGTCTCGGCGGCGCAAAATGGGCCGGGGACCGCCGACATCATTTCGACCTATTTCGATATCTATGGCCGCGCCGTATACACGAAAGATGGCGATGGCTATATTCAAAGGTTCAGCTACGACGCGGCGACGGGGGCATTGACGCAAACCATCGCCGATGTACAAACGACGATCACCAGCGACGAGCCGACGGGCTGGGTCACGCCCGCCGGCGGCGGCTTGCACTTGATTACCTCCCACGAAGTCGATTATCTTGGCAGAGTGACGAAGGAGACCAAGCCGGGCGGTAACGTCACCTATATGACGTACAACGATCCCAATCATGAGATGCGCGTCTACCAGGGTTGGACCGGCACGGGTCCGACCGGGCCGACCTACCTCTACCGCGAGGATCGGCCCGGCAGCTATAGCGAAACGCTTACCATGTCGGCGGCGCCCACCGTCGTGAGCGGTCGGCCGACCGGCACCGAGACGCCCAACAATCTCGAAACGCTGACGCGCACGCACGTCAGCGCCGGCGGACACGTCGATACCGTCGATGCCTATTACAATCTCTCGGGCCTGGCCTATTCGACGCTCGTCAACTTCGGCGCCGAGAACGCCAACTTCTATCGCACGCGCGTCGGCTACGACAAGCGCGGCCGAGAGAACCGCGTGCAGACGCCCAACGGCACCATCTATCGCACTGAGTACGACGGCCTGGACCGCGTCGTCGGCGAGTGGGTTGGTACCAACGATAATCCCGCGTCAGGATTTTGGTCGCCGAGCAACAACACGGCGCCGTCCAACATGGTGCAGACGGCGCAGTACATCTACGACAACAACGGCGTTGGCGATGGCAATCTCACGCAAAGCGTGATGATACCGCATAACGGCGAGGCCAACCGCGTC
>JBBSES010000395.1:0-4852 GCA_038239465.1 Gemmatales bacterium | reverse complement strand
GTTTGTCGTCGAGGCCATCGCCGAGGTAGGGCGGCATCTGCTCGGCGTTGTAGACGCTGCCCGTAATGATCGGCTGATCGGGATCGCCTTCCAGGAAATCGACGATCACTTCTTGGCCGATGCGCGGCCAGAACGAAGCCCCCCAGCGTTTACCGGCGATGGGCTGGGCCACGCGGATCCAACAAGAACTGTTTTCGTCTTTCTTGCCCACGCGGTCCCAAAAGAATTGCACGCGGACCCGGCCATACTTGTCGAGCGTCAGTTCCTCCCCTTTAATGCCGACGACGACCGCCGTTTGCGGCCCGTGCATCAAGGTCTTGGGCGTCAGGCGGGCGGGGCGGTAGGGGGTCTTGTGCGGGCAACAAGTGAAGGAGTTGTAGAAGGTCGCGCCGCCGTCGCCGGAAGCAAAGGCGGCTTGTGAGCCGCCGTGCTGCACGGAGGTAAGGACGTATGGGCCGGCCGGAAGACCGCCGGGGGGATCGGCTAGCTCGAAGCGGAAACCGGCCGCGAAGCCTCGGCAGGTGGAGGCGCCGCGGGCGACGACGCCGGGGGTTTCTTGCTCCTCCATGCGCAGCCTGGCCACGGTCTTGCCTTCGGGTTCCACGTCGCCCAGGCGCTTTTCCGGCTTGTTGAAGCGTTCGGCGTATTCGCCCGCGTAATCGTAGATCTCGTATTTGCCGTTGCCGCCGACGTTGACCGAAGTTGGCTGCGACGCCTGGAGCGTCTTGTCGGGCATCTCGAAGTGGTGGTCGCGCAGCGTGTACTTGCCGGGGCGCAGAGCCTGCTCCATCTGCCAGCTGGTGACGCCCTCTTCGCGGCTTTCCGGGCCGGCGTTGGGAATGTAGCGGGGTTTGGCCGTGATCGGGCAGGGCTTGTGCGCCGCGGGCGAATCGCCGAGCACGAGCGTATGCTTGCTTGGCTCGTGTTCGAAGTAGTAGTAAATCGCTTCCTTTTCAAGCAGGCGCGATACGAAGTTGAAGTCACTTTCGTGGAACTGGACACAGTAATCGACCTTGGTGTAGGTGCGCGTCAAGTTGTCACGGACGTCGAGGAAGCCGCGATCCTTGAAGACCTTCTTGACGATGTCGGGGATGGTCAGGTCTTGGAAGATGCGGCAGTCGGCGCTCAACGTCAGAAGCCACAACCAGGGGACCAACTCGGCGTAATAGCTATCGAAGCGTTCGCCGCCCCCCGAACGACCAAAGCGACTGACGAGACCATGAAAGTGGCGCGGCCCGTTTTGACCCTGGAGAGTCAGGGTCATCATTTTGCCGAGGACGTTATCGAGCGGCAGCGATTTCTTGCTCGAGTTATCGTGCAGCAAGTCGAGTTGGATGCTAAACGGCTGCGAGATCGCTTCGTAGGCGGAAAAGCCTTGCAGCAGCAGCACGTCCTTGCCCAGCGGCGTTTCTACCGCAAAGGGACGGTTATCCTGGGTCGGTGCGGACATGATCCTTGACTCCAGCGTAAGGCGAGCGAAGGCAATCGCCCGCGGACCTTTAGGGATTAACACTTATGATGTGCTTCCGATACGCCGCGTCCCCGGGGACGATAATTTGTCCTGGCGGGACAACGGTTCCCCCCGTCGGAAAATTTTGCGTGGCGGGAGAGCCGTCAGCGTCCAGTGGCCTGCCCGGAAAATTGCGCAGCGCGGCGGAGAAGATCGGGTGATCGCCGGCGGTGTAGCCGGGCGACTGATGGCTGTCGAGCCAGGCCTTGAACGTGGCTATACTGTGCGTAATGATGTTGCTCGAATAGTGAAACTGCGAGACTTCCGTATGGCTCACGGCAAAGTCGTTATCGACGCGGAAATTACCACGGCCCGCGGCTCTGAGCTGGGCGTCGAAACGGGGAGGCGGCGCCAAGTTCGGGCCGGGGCTACGGCCAAACATGGTTTCGCAATCCGGCCCCGTGACCGTACTCGCGCCGATGAACTTGCCCAGTTTGCCGAGAATTTTAACGTCTCTGCCGACACGGCAGACGCGAAACTCCAGGCGATTGACTTTTTTGGCTCGCACCTGGTCGCGCAACTTGAAAATCCTTTGGAAATCGGCCGCCGTTAGTTTCAACACTTTCTCTTGACCCGCTTTCCAAATGTCGAAAATCTCAGCGACCTTCGCGACATCGGGAGGCGGGGAGCCGTCGAGTTGCGGGATCACTTGATCGTTCACGGCTTGCCCAATTTTGCGCGCCCCTCTTACCAAGGGGGCCAATACCTTCTTCCAGGCGGCGACCGTTCCGGCCGCGCGGGCTGCCGCCGCCTCTCTCAGTGCTGTTTCGTAAAGGGCCATCTCGTCCAAGACGTCGCCCGTCGTCGGTGGACCGCCTTTGACCACGAGCATATTTAGGCCGGAGTCCCAGCCGTGGCCGACGATGAGGAAGCTCTTGATGATCGTCGCCCCGAGGGCGGACAGCATAATCGTCATGGCTCGTTCCAAGGTAACCTCGTCGAGCGGTACCACGCTGGCGATGCTCAGGGTGTTAGTCCCCTCGGACGGCTCGGTCTTGAACTGCTCGTAGTAGCCCTGGGACGCGGGCAGCCCGGTGCTAGTCGCATCAACGATCGCCATCGTCACATGATTTCCCGTGGCCAGCGGACCAGCGTTCGGCGTTGTGGGCGTAACGCCGGCCGGGGGCGCGGGAATGCGCGTATCGTTGTCGGAACGCCCGGCCGGGCGGCCCGGCGAGGGCGGGGTGGTGCCGCGAGGGTTGGCGGGGCGCTGTTGAACCAAGGTCGTCATGATTCACGCTCACCAAAATGAGGCAATGACCGCGTGGGGGCCATGAACCGTAGAGTTCGCGACACGACTGAAGCGGCGGATTGTGCCATCCGGTTCGCTCCAACGCAACCGTATCGAACAACTTATTCGCATCGCCCGCGCGTCCCGGACAAATTTTCTTTCTTCCCTGTCCGCCAGACCGTGGCGTTTCGCATATCCTGGCGGGGACGCCGCGCCACGCACGGCGCATCTCCCCGCTTCGTGAAAATTACGCCGTCCTCGCGCTCCCCGTGTTGCTAAACTAGCGATGGCGCAAGCCGGCGTTCGTCCGTCCGCGAAACTTCACCGCCGTTTCCCGAGGGCTTCATGGCCAATAACTCGTCCAATCAGGGCTGGAAAAAGCAGGGAGACTCCAGCGGCAAGGGCAAGAGCGCCGAACGGGGCTGGAAACAGGCCGGCCCAGCCAAGCCCGCCGCGACCGGCCGCAAGCTCTCGAGGCAAACCCAGCTGGGTATCGCTCTCGTTTCCCTTGGGGTCGCCCTCGGCTTACTCTGGTACTTCGTTTTCTTGCCGGTGCCGTTGAAGGGCTTTCGTCTCGTCCTCGTAGGCGCCGGCCACGAAACCAACTTGGTCGTGCCGCCCAATGCCTTCGCGCGTCACGGCTTCCAAGACCTGGATACCTGGGCCAAGAACGATTCCAACGGCGTCGAGGTGAAGGCCGTCGATCTTGTAAGTCAGCGCGATCCTTACGAAGAGCCGCTGAAGGACTGCCGCGCCAAGACCGTCGTAATGTTGATCGACGCCCCCGGCGGCGCCGACGACAAAGGGCCGTTCCTGGTGCCGCAAGATGCCAACCTCCGCGACAAGAACGCACGCGAGCGGCTCGATAAGCTCGTCGATCGTTTGAAGCTGTTGCCGAAGGATATGAAAAAGCTGCTGCTCATCGACGCGGCGCAGGTGCCCGCCGATTGGAACCTCGGCATGTTGCACAACGACTTCGCGCGCGGCTTGCGCGACTATCCGCGCTTCAAGGAAGTCGAGAACCTCGTCATCATCGCCTCGGCCTCGGAGGATCAGCGCTCGTGGGCCTCCGAGGAATGGCGCCGCGGGGCCTTCGCTCACTTCGTCATCGAGGGCTTGAAGGGGGCCGCCGACCTGACGCGCGAAGGCGGCGACGGCAATGGCCGGCTCACGGCCGAGGAGTTGTTTCAGTACGTGCAAAAGAACGTCAAGCGCTGGGCACGGCACAACCGCGACGCCCTTCAAGAGCCTATTCTCCTGGACCCTGGCCAGCTGGCGGCCGGCATGGAACTGGTATTCGCCGACGGCTCGTACCAGGCGCCCGACCCGACGAAAGTGCTGGAATTCACGGTGCCGTCTGAGTTGAGCCAGGCCTGGGCCGATAGCCATGCCGTGGCGAAAACGTCGCCGTCCGTGTATGCGCCGCACCTGTGGCGCCAGTACCTCGATACCTTGCTCCGCGCCGAGCAACTCTATCGGCAAGACGACAAAGACAACGCCGCCAAGCTGGTGCAGACGCTCAAGGGCATGGGCGAGGCGATCGGTCAGGCGCAGCGCCTCGACCGCGATTCGTATCAGAACAACCTCGGCATGGCGGCTGCCCTCGGCTGGTCGCTGCCCGCGAAACAGGAAAAGGAACTTGCCAAAGCGGTCGATGACCTGTGGCAAAACCCCAAGGCGTTGCCCGACGACTTTAAGAAAAAACTCGGCGAGTTCCAGGCCGGCGCCGAGAAGGCGCAGCGCCAGCTGCTGCGCATCCGCCTCAGTACCCTGGTCCTGGAACGCGCGGCGCAGGAGCCGGAAGCGGATTTGGAAAGGGCGACGAAAATCCTGGCGGCTCTCGACGATCAAACCAATCCCCGGCCAGCCGAGGTACACTTCGCCATCCTGCTGCGCCGCGATCTCGCCGACAAGAAGCGGCCGCCCGCGCGCACCCTGCGCGCGGCCCTTGAAGTAAGAATGCTCGCCGAGCAAGCGGCCCTCGGCGCGGGGCCGGACGACAAGGCATTGCCCGCCTACGCCGAGCAAACGCGCCCCTGGGTGCGCGACAAGATCGACGCCGCCGACAAGCAACGGCGTCTCGGCGAAGACCTCCTCTTCGCCAGCGACGC
>JBBSES010000394.1:0-4860 GCA_038239465.1 Gemmatales bacterium | reverse complement strand
CGCGGGGACCCGAAAGCGCCCCGAGCGCGGGGCGCGATTGAATCCCGTCCTCGGGGCGCTCACGCGACCCCGCTCGCCAAAGCGGCTTACTTCGGCTCCGACTCCAAGAACGCGAACAGATCCGCGATCTCCTTCTTGCTCAATTCGTCGAGCAGCTTTTCCGGCATCACCGAAATGAGCGACGCCGCAATTTGCGCGATGTCCGCTTTCTTGACCGTCTCCTTCTCGCCGTTGTTCTTGAGGATGGTTACGGTATCGCCCTGCGGCGCCACTAGCCCCGTGATGATGCGGTCGTCCTTGAGGACCACGGTGGACGAGCGATATTGATCGCTGATGACTTTCGACGGATCCACGATCGATTCGAGAATGTCGAAGCGCTTGAAGCGCTTGGATAGCGTCGATAGATCGGGACCGATGCCCTCGCCTTCCTTGCCGTACTTGTGGCATTTCAAACATTGCGCTTTCTCGAAGACCACGCGGCCGCGCGTCGCGTCGCCCTTCATGCCCTCGGGATCTTTTTCGAGGTAGGCGAGCAGTTCGTCGAACTTGTACTTCGATTCGGGCGGTTTGCCGAGCAGCGTGCCGGGTAGTGGCTTCTCCTTGGGGAATGCTTGGCCAAACCAGCGGGCCAGCGCCTTCAATTCGGTCTTGCTGTCGCCCGTCTCGCCGCCGAAGTCCTTGACGCCCCAGTGACGCAACAGTTCGACCAGTTTCCAGCGGTTCTTGTCTTTCTCGTCGATACGGCTGGACGCTTCCAGCACGGCGCGGAAGGGGGCCGGTTCGTCGAGCTTGGGCTTGGTGGGGGCCTTTTGCAAGGCCGTCACCAGTTCGAGGACCAGGCCGTTATTAGTGGAATTCAGGCCGCGGACGAGCATCGGCCAGTTCTCGGCGGTCGGCTTCTTGGCCATGTCGCGGACGATGGCGTCGCGCAGTTCGTTGACATAGGGCGACGGCTTCGCTTGCGCCAGGCGGTCGTAGACCTTGGCCAGGTCGGCGGCCGCGAGCGCCTGGTCGGGCGGCGCCAGGCGGATCAACGCCGCCGCCGCCTTGGGCATCTCGTCCGCTTTCAGGGCGACGGCCAGCCGGTCCTCCGCGCTGAAGATCGGATTCAGGTCGCGCAGGATGTTGTCGAGGAAGCGCGTGAAGCTGGCGCCGCCGGTCCAGCCGGTGGTCGAGTCGAACCACTGCAGGAGCTGTTGCTTTTGCGCCGGCGTCCAGTCCTTATGCAGCACGCGCAGGCAGTAGAACAGGTGGATTTGCTGCGGTCGATCCCCCTTGGCGTCGAGCATGGCCTTGAGCAATTCGGCATGGACCGGCTTGTCGGTAAAGCCTTCCTTGCGGCAATGGGCCAGGACGATGGCCAGTTCGCGGCTCACGCGCGCGTCCTTGTCGGGGAAGAGCTTGCCGCAGCGTTCGACGATGCCGGCGGCCGGCTTTTCGCCCGTGTGGATCAAGGCCAGCTGCACGGTTCGCAGCCAGTCGAGGGCCGCTTCCGGCGTCGTGAACTCACCCGCTTTGTTCAGGCGTTCGTAAATGAGAGCGGAGCGCGGCGCCGCTTGATTTATCTTGCACAGGGCAATGACGCCTTCCTCGGCGACCAGGTCGTTCTTCTCGGCGACGATGCGCTCGGCCCATTGCTTGGGATCGATGCGTTGCAAGACCAGACGGGCGGCGGTGCGCAGGAAGCGGTCCTTCTCGGCAAGCAATGGCCAAATCGCTTCCACGGGCGGCTCGACGCCGGCGCGGATCAACGCCTCACAGGCGCGGCGCTGCACCCACTTGTCATCATCTTTCAATGCTTTAATGAGCGTGTCGTGCCCTTCCTTGGCGGCGCTGATGCCCAGCATGTAAATGGCCTGGGCCCGCACCTCGGTGTTGCGACTTTTGGCCACCTCGGTCAAGAATTCCGCCTCGGCGGGCAAGCCGTGCGCCTGCATGAGCGCGAGGACCTTCGCGTAAGCTCCCGGAGGAAACCTGCCATCGGTGATGAGCTTGCTCTGCTGCTTGGCGAGTTCCAAACGTGTTTTGCCCTGCCATCTTTTTTCCGTCTCGGCTCGGCCCCAGGCGGAAAGTGGCTGAGCTTCCAAAATTTCGATGGCGCCCTGCTGCTTGCAGCTGATGCGCTGCACCCCGCCCCCGCTTCCTCGGCCGCCGAGCGTAAAGTAGATGGAGCCGTCTGGCGCGACGGCACAATCGGTGATGTTCATGGGTTTGCCGGTGCAGAATTGCTCGACCGTGGCAGTGTGTCCGGCGCCTTCGCGCTTGGGAAACACGGCATAGAGAATGCCCAGCGACCAGTCGGCCATGAAGCAGCAGCCGCGATACTTGTCCGGGAACATGTGGTGGTCGTAGAACTCGACGCCGACGGGCGAGCCCCGGCCGGTGTCGTAAATCGCCGGCAGCGTGTCGAGCGCGTAGGCGGGAATCTTCGACGCACCGGTGCGCCAGCCGAACTCCGAACCGGCGGTGACGTGGTTGATGCGCACCGGCCGATACCAGGGCAACGCCTCGTCCCATTCCATGTCGCTGTCGAAGGTGAACAGCTCGCCGCTCGGGCTGAAAGCGGCGTCGAATTCATTGCGGAAGCCGGCCGAGAACAGCGCCGGGTTCTTGCCGTCCTTGTCGAAGCGCCAGATGGTGCCGCCGGGAGCGAGGATGTTGGCGGCGTGGCCATTGGCGTCGTTTTGCCGCGGCAATAGCACGTCTTCCGTGGTGCCCGCCTTGCCCTGATCCGGTCCCGGCCCGCCGGTCGGCCAACGCTTGAGCGGGCTATTCGCGGCCAGCGTATTCTGCTTGTCGTCCAGCTTGGCGTGGGCGTGGTTGCCGATGACGATGTACAACTTGTCGTCCGGCCCGTGGATGACGGCGTGCGGCCCGTGTTCGCCCATGCCGCCGTTGAACGGCTGGAGGAGCGCCGCTTCATCGAGCTTGTCGCCGTCCTGCTTGCTGGTGCAGCGATAGAGGCCGGTCCCCTTGGGGCCGTTGCCGACCAGCAAGAGAGCGTCGTCCACCCAGCACATGCCGTGACAGTTCTTGACGATATCGCAGTACGGCTTCACGTCTTGCAGGACGCCATTCTTGTCCGGATTGGTGCAGAGCAGGATCGGCCCGCCTTCTTCCGAGAGGAGCAGCCGGCCCTGGGCGTCGAAGCACATGTTGACGATGGAGAATGGCTTCTTGTTCTTCCCATTGGCGTCGGCGTAAGGGTTCTTGACAATTTCCTCGACGCGGAAGCCGGGCGGCACGGTGAAGCGCTGCGCGCCTTTGCCCTGCTGGGCCTCGGCGTGCGGCGCGACACGCGCGGACAGCAGCGCGCCGAGGCCGGCGAGGAGGAACAGGGCCGCGAATGCCTTACGGCGGGTGAGAAACGTCATGATTGGCAGGTCCTACGGGGGATCGAATCGGGTACGCGGAGAGGTGTACTGTACCTGAGAGAAATGGCGCGGACAACGGGCAACCGGGCAAAAGTGGTCGGACAACTTTCAGTTCGACGAGCGGCCCTTCAAATACAAAAACACCAGGAAGAGCAGGCCCACGAAGATGGCCCCAGCCATCCAAAGCGGATCGGTGGCGATCAGGTGGAAAACGTAAAGGACTCCATGAAGGCCGGCGATGAGGAAGTCGGCGATCTTTTCCATGACGACGTGGATGTAGGCGAGCATGGGTAAAGAACCTCCTCACGGGAGCTCCGGGAACGAGAGTTATAATCCTACCATGTGCGGCGCGTGCCGCTCCAATGTTCAAGTATTGTCTGCTTTTTGATCCGGCGGATCATCGAAGCAAAAGTCGGGATGGACCGGCTCGTCAGGCTTGGAGCGCCGTGATCGATGGCGCCGCGGCGGCTGGGCGGTCGGTCGGGCCGCGCTCCGGAAATAGAGCAAGATGCAAATGAGCGCGACCAGGGGAATGAGAAAAATCAAGGCCCCGTCTCCGGTGAAAGCCGAAGTACAACTCCCGCATCGGCCGCGACCCTGTTACATCGTCCACTGCCACTTCTCCATCGCCGCCAAGCGTACCGCGTGCGTCAGATTGAACTGCAACGGCGTCACGGTGATGAACCCTTCGTCCAGCGCCGTCACGTCGGAATCGGGATGCGGTTCGGGGCACGAGTGGCTGTTCCCGGTCCAGAAATAAACCCGGCCGCGCGGGTCGATGCGCCGGTCGTAGGCTTCCACATAGGGAGCGATGTTCTGCGGCACCACGCGCACGCCGCGCACCGGCCCTTTCTCCAGAGCGGGGATGTTGACGTTGAACAACTCGCCCGGCTCCGGATGGTGGTCCAAGATTTGCTCGACGACGCGCCGCGCCAGGTCCGCCGCTTTCGGGAAATCGAGCGGTTTCGCCTTGGTGTACTCCAGCGACACGGCGATGCTGGTCCGCCGGAAGAAAGATCCCTCGACGGCGGCGGCGACGGTGCCGGAATACAGGACGTTGATGCCGGCGTTGGAGCCGGCGTTGAGGCCGCTGACCAATAGGTCGGGCGGCTCGGGCAGCAGTTCTAGCAAAGCCAATTTGACGCAGTCGGCCGGCCGGCCCTCGACGGCCCAGCCGAGGAATTGTTGCCCTTCATCGAGGACTTCCTGCACGAGCAGGGGGGTCAATAGCGTGATGGAATGGCCGACGCCGCTCTGCTCCGAGGCCGGCGCCACGACGATGACCTCGCCCAGCTTTTGCAGTTCCTTGCGCAGGGCGCGCAGGCCGGGCGCGTATATACCGTCGTCGTTGGTCAGCAGGATGCGCATGGGTGCCGGCTCCCCAAATAAACCGGCGAGGGGGGGGGGGGGGGGGCCCGCCCCCGGCGACGAAAAAAACAATACCCGCGAACCCGACCACCACCCCCGCCGGGTCGTTGGAATTTGT
>JBBSES010000393.1:0-4866 GCA_038239465.1 Gemmatales bacterium | reverse complement strand
GGAAAGACGCTATGATTTCTGGGCGAAGTTGTCGCTTGCCGTATCAAGAGTCCTATGAGTTGCTGCAACGGCTCGAATACTGTAGAGAAGGAGCGGTTCCTCCCATTCCAGATCACCGCCCCCAATTTGACGATGACGAACCCCTCGGACTTACTTTCTTCCGCACGTTGTTAGAGCAGGACAAACTAGAAAACCTGACTCTTCCTCGCACGTTCTTTGGCCGGTCAGAGATCGCATTTGTGTCATTTAAGAACACAGACCTGCACGAATCAACGATGTGTTGGAATGACTTCAAGGGCGTCAACTTCACGAGCGCAGACTTGTCGGATTGCGACCTCCGTGCTTCCATCTTCCGAGAAACCAGCTTCTTACGTGCAATCCTCCAAAATGCTGACCTTCGTCGGTCCAATTTTAAGGACTGCGACTTCACGGAGGCTATTCTGCGAGGAGCTAAACTGACCCGTAAACAGGGAGAGGAAATTCACCTCTCCGAGCAACAGCATGCGAAGGTTGATTGGCATGAGAGCGACGGCGATCAGCCTCCTGGCGGGTAGTTCGCTCTTCCTGTGGGTATCGAAATCACCACTAAGCCTTATCTTGATGCGTATGGGATCGTTAGCCGTATCCTTCTCAAGTTAGAATCGACATCAGCCCCAACGGCGTGGCTCAAGGCAGCTTCCCCTTCGTCCCACGACCCCACGGAATCGCCGTGTCTTTCTTGCGCACCCTCTTCCTGAAGCGGCCCTATTCGCTGGTCGTCGCCGCCCTGCTGTTCGCGTTGCTCAACGTCCCTAAACCGTTGCTCATCGACGATACCGCCTACGCCTATTACGCCCGGCAGATCGCGCGCGATCCTCTGCATCCCTACGACTTCGACATCCTCTGGTATCAGTGGCCCGACCGCGCCAACGAAGTATTGGCGCCGCCGGGGCTGCCCTACTGGTGGGCCATCGCCATCCGCCTCTTCGGCGAAGAGCCGATCGTGTGGAAACTGTGGCTGTTCCCGTATTGCTTGCTGTTCGTCGTGGCCCTCGACGCGCTCTTCCGGCGCTTTTGCCGCGGCCTGGAGACGCCGCTCCTGTGGATGACGGTTTTCTCGCCGACGTTCTTGCCGAGTTTGAACCTGATGCTCGACGTGCCGGCGCTCTCGTTGGCATTGGGCGGCATCGCGCTGTTCTTCCGCGCTTCCGCCCGCGATTCGTTCGTGCTGGCGATCCTGGCGGGCTTGCTCGCGGGACTGGGCATGGAGACGAAGTACACGGCGTTCATGGCGCCGGCCGTCGTCTTGCTTTATGCCAGCCTCTTTTGCCGATTGCACCTCGGCCTGGTGGCGGCCGGCGTCGCGGGATTGTTCTTCTACGGCTGCGAGGCCGGCATCGCCGTCGGGCACGGCGAATCGCATTTCCTCCTCAACCTCAAGCAGCAGAGCGGTCGGCTGAGCGACAAGTTCGGCCTGGTCTGGCCGCTGCTCACCATTGTCGGCGGCGTCGCTCCCGCAGTCACGCTGCTGGGCATGGCGGGGCTGGGCGCCCGGGGCCGTACCGTGGCGTTAACCGCCGGAGCGATGGCCCTCGGCGTCCTCGCCGTGGCCCTCTTCGATGGCGGGCTGACGTTGAATGGCGGCAATTGGGTGGAAGATCTCTTCGGTGAAGCGAAGGTCTTTCTCTCCCTCGAAATCGTCGTCTTTCGGCTGTTTGGCCTGCTGACGCTGGTCGTGACGATCCGCGGCCTGTGCCGGCTGCTCGGGACGGAGCAATACTGGCTGTCTCCCTTCTGGCGCGTCGATCTCTTTCTCGCGCTGTGGCTGCTTGGCGAGATCGTGGCGTATTTCCCGATGACGCCCTTCCCGGCCGTGCGCCGCGTCATGGGCGTCATCGTCGTGGGCACCCTGCTGGCGGGGCGCCTGGCGAGCCGGACGTGCCTTTCGCCCCAGCGACGGAGACTAGTCCAGCGCGTGGCCTTCGGCGGCGTGTTGCTGGGATTCGGCTTCTATACCGTGGACATGTTCGATGCCTTCGCGTCCAAGGACGCCGCCGAAGCCGCCGCCGAGGCGATCCGCGAGCGCGATCCCGACGCGCGCATCTGGTACGTCGGCCACTGGGGGTTCCAGTTCTACGCCGAGCGCGCCGGCATGGAGCCTGTCGTTCCCGATCGTTCCGTACTTTACGAAGGCGATTGGCTGGTGAAACCGGAGTGGCGGCTGAATCAACAGATGATCCGCGTCAACGCGGCGGACGCCGAGGAATGGCTAACGCTCGACGTGCCGCCCGGCCCGCCGCTGCGCACGGTGCAATGCTTTTACGGCGGCTACGCGCCGCTGGAACGCCACGAGGGACATCGCGCCTGCGTCACGATTTACCGCGTGACTCAGCCGTTCGTGGCGGCGACGCTGCGCTGAAAGTGGCCTGCTTTTCTCGGCGTTTGCTTCCCTATAATGACGGTGAACTCGCCTTCGCCGCGACCATGCCTCGGGAATCATGACCGAACACGAGAAGAGCCGGCAACCGTTGCCTCACGATGTCACGGGCTTGCGAGAACGGGTGGCCGAGTTGGAACGGGAGCGCGCGACCTTGCAAGAAAGCGAGGCGCTTTATCGCTCCCTGTTCGACAACGCCCCGCTCGGCCTGGGCATCGCCAACCGGCAGGGCGATTTGCTCGCCTACAACGACGCCATGCTGCGGCCAGGCGGCTACACTCGCGCCGACATTGAGCGAATCCGCAACGTCGGCAAGCTCTACTACGTCGCCGAGGATCGGGCCAGGGCACTCGAACTTGCCGCCGCGCAGGGCTTTCTGCACCGCCATCCCGTGCGCATGCGCCGCAAGGACGGCACCCCCTACGAAGTGCTGCTCGACCTGGTGCCCGTTACCGTGCGCGGCCAACCGTGCTATCAGGCGATGGTGCAGGATGTCACCGAACAACGCCGCGCCGAGGCGGCCCTGCGCGCCAGCCAGGAACGGCACCGCCTCGTCTCCAAGCTCGCTTCCGATTACGTCTACGCCGTCCGCTTCGCGGAGCCGCCGCCGGCCATCGAGGAAGGCATCGACGCGCTGCTGAGTTATACCGGCTGCGCGTGGGAATGGGTGACGGAAGCGTTCGAGCGCGTCACCGGCTACACCGCTCCCGAGGTCAATCCCGGCGGCGGCTGGCTTCGCCTGATCCACGACGAGGACGTTCTCGAGTATGCCCGGATCTTCGCTCAACGCTTGACGGGCCATCGGGAAGTGTCCGAATACCGCATCGTCGCCCGCTCCGGCGATATCCGCTGGCTGCGCGACCATTGCCAGCCCGTTTGGGACGCGGAACATCAGCGCGTCACCCGCTGGTACGGCGGGGTCCAGGACATCACCGAACGCAAGCGCGTCGAGGAGACGCTGCGCGAGGCCAACGATACTTTGCACGCCCTCTTTCAAGCGTCGCCGCTGGCCATTTACACGTTCGACCCAGAAGGATTGCTGCGCTCGTGGAACGCCGCCGCCGAACGCACCTTCGGTTGGACCGAGGTCGAGATCATCGGCCGGCCGGCCCTTATGGCGCCTGGACCGCTCGCCGAACACGCGCTGGAACTGCACGCCCGCCTCATGCGCGGCGAATCGTTCACCGGCGTGGAAGCGCAGCGCGTGCGCAAGGACGGCATCCCCGTCGAGGTCAGCCTGTCCGGGGCGCCCTTGCGCGACCGGGGCGGCGCCATCGCCGGCTGCGTGTTGGTCGCCCTGGACGTCACCGAGCGCAAGCGTCTGGAAGAGCAGTTGCGGCAAGCGCAAAAGATCGAGGCGATTGGCCGCCTGGCGGGCGGCGTGGCCCACGACTTCAACAACCTGCTCACCGGCATCACGGGCTATAGCGATTTACTGGCCGAAGAGCTACCCGCCGACGGATCGAGCCGCGAGTTATTGGCCGAGATTCAGAAGGCCGCCGACCGCGCCGCGCTGCTGACCGGCCGACTGCTCGCCTTTACGCGCAAGCAAGTGGTTGCCCCGCACGCGATCGACGTCAACGCCGTCCTCGGCGACCTCGGCCCGCTGCTGCGCCGCTTGATCGGCGAGGACGTGGAGTTGGCGTTTCGGCTCAGTCCCGAGCCGGCGACCATTCGCGCCGATACCAGTCAGCTGCAGCAAGTCATCATCAATCTGGCCGTCAACGCCCGCGACGCCATGCCCACCGGCGGTCGTCTCCTCCTGCAGACGGAACGGCTCGACGGCGACGGCACGGCCGAGATCCTCCTGACGGTCGCCGACACCGGCGAGGGGATGACCGAGCAGGTCCGCGCCCACCTCTTCGAGCCTTTTTTCACCACCAAGGCGGTCGGCAAGGGGACTGGGCTGGGACTCTCGACGGTCTACGGCATCGTCCGGCAACTCGACGGCACCATCGACGTGGAGAGCGTCCCCGGCCGCGGCACGACGTTTCGCATCCGCGTGCCGGCCGAGGCGCAACCCCCGGACCCCGACCCGATCGCGCCGGCCGCCGAGTCGCCGCGCGGCTCCGAGACCATCCTTCTCGCCGAGGACGATCCCTCCGTCCGCGCCCTGGTGCTGCGCGTGCTGCGCAAGCACGGCTATACCGTTTTGGAGGCCAGCGATGGCGACGAGGCGTTCCAGCTGGCGTCGCTGCACGGCGACGCCATTCAACTGTTGCTGACCGACGTAATCATGCCGCGCGTCAGCGGCGGCGAGTTGGCACAGCGTTGGCGGGCGCGATGGCCGGACGGCCGCATCCTCTTCATGTCGGGCCACGCCGACGACGCCATCGTCCGGCATGGCGTGGCGGTGGGCGCCGTCGCGTTCTTGCAAAAACCCTTTACGACCGCACAGTTGGCGCGCAAGGTGCGCGAGGTACTCGACGATTGAGGTTGGCTGCACTCGT
>JBBSES010000392.1:0-4867 GCA_038239465.1 Gemmatales bacterium | reverse complement strand
AGGCCAGCCGGTGAAGCTGAATGTCAGGCCAGTAAGGCCATAGAGCATGGAGAAGGCGAGCAAGTGGACGTGCGTGGTCTGGGCGAGCTTGGCCAAGTTCAATCCACCGCTGGTTTCCTTGACTTCGAGGTACTGCTTGAGCTTGTCGATGTCTTCGAAGGAGTAATATTTAGCGTCGTTGCTGCGGCCGCTTTCGGCGTGACAATCGACGCAGCGTTCCGCGAACAGCGCCTTGATCTTGAGGACGCGCGGAGCGGCGGTTTGACCTTCTTCGACTTTCTCCACGAATTTAGCCGTGATAGGCTGTTGGGCCAAGGCTGCCGATAACTCGAATTTATTGCGATTGTAGGCCCTTTTCGAATCCGCCGTTTGGCCGCCTCCGGCGCGGATCCACTCGAGCATCGCCAGGCGCTCGCCCTCGCGCTCGGCGAGCAACTCATCGACGCCGGCTTGCCCCTTCTCCTGCTTTAATTTTTCGATCTTGTCGGCCCAACCCGTTTCCGACTTGTTCGTGAACGCCGGCCGCATGGTGCCCGCGCCGGTGAATGCACCCTCCTTCGCCTCCAATAGGCTTGCCAGTTGGCTCGTCGGCTTCTCGCCCTTCTTGGGCACATACGTCCGCTCGACCTCCACCTTGCCCGGCAGCGGTTCGCCCGCCGCGGCCCCGCCCGCGAAATGCAGCTGCACCAGCGCCGACAGGTAGCCAAAACCGATGGAGATCAACGCCGCCGAGATGACCAGGCGCGACGGCAACGGCAATTGACGCAAATGCGATGGAGGTACGACCGGCACCACGATGACGCTCCAAACCAGGCGGGAAGGATGAAAGATCGTATCGACGTATGCGGATGAATCAAACGGCGAGGGCGGCATGGACCGCCGCCAGCACGCGGGTTCGCGCTTCGGGCAAAGACGCTTCCACGGTGGCCCCGGAGGCAAGCCGATGGCCGCCGCCGCCGAACTGCTCGGCCAGGCGGGCCACGTCCACGCGGGAACGCGAGCGGAAACTGACCTTGATGCCGCCGCGCGGCTGCTCCATGAAGAACAACCCCACTTCGACCCCTTCGACGCTGCGCGTGAAGTTCACGAGGTCTTCGGTGTCGGAGGGCAGCGCCCCGGTGGCCGGGTAGTCGTCGCGACGTACTTCGGTATACGCGACTCGGCCGTCCGCCTCGACGGTAAGGCGAGAAAGAGCCAGGCCCATCAGTTTGAGTCGGCCCAGCGTGTTGCGCTCGAACAGCTGTTCATAGAGTACCTCGGGCCGGGCGCCGGCGCGTTCCAGTTCGGCGGCCAGGGCGAACGTCGCGGGGGCCGTGTTGCTGTGCCGAAACCAGCCGGTATCCATCGCCAGCGCGGTAAAGAGCGCGGTGGCCGATGCTTGCGAAAGACTTCCGCCCAACGCATTGATAGCCTCATAGGCCAGGCGTCCCGTGGCCTCGGCGTCGGTATCGATCAAGCGCAAAGCGTTCAAGTCATCCTGCGTCTTATGGTGATCGATGACTGCCTTAGGCACGGACAAGCCGGCCATGAATGGCCCGAAGTCGCCCAGCTGGTTCCAGGTGCCGGTGTCGAGGACGACGACGGCGTCGGCGTCCTTCCAGGCATCGCCGGGGGTCGTGAAGCGTTCGATGCGGTCATCGAGGTTGAGGAAGTCGTACCGCGCTGGCAGGGGACTGGCGACTACTTGCTTGACCTGCTTGCCCAGTTGCTCCAGCACCTCGCCCAGGGCACGCATGGAGCCAAGGCCGTCGCCGTCGGGGCGGACGTGGGTCGTCAACAACAAGCGCCGGCTGTTCCGCACGAAATCGACAAAAGGCGTCCACTGAATCGGCATGGCGGGTGGGGTCTCCAGGTTAAGGGAATTGTATCGCCGGGCGCGCGTCGTGGGAAGCGCCGCTCACGACAGCGGATTGGCCGCGAAGACCCATTCCTGGATCGGTTGCCCCTCGACGAGATGCCGTCGCACGAAAAGCGGAATGCGCTCGGCCGTCATGCCGTGATACCACGTTCCCTCGGGATAGACGACCAACGTCGGCCCGCTCTCGCAGACGCGCAGGCAGCCGACCTTGGTGCGGAAGCAGGCATTGGGGCCGCCGCCCAAGCCAAGCTCCTTGATCTGCCCCTTGAGTGCTTCCCATGCCGCCATTCCCGCGTCCGGCGTGCAGCAGGTCGGGCCGGTGCAGAGCAGGACGTGGCGCCGATAGTTGCCGATGCCTAGCTTGGCGGCGGCGGCGTGCAAGCGTTCCATATCTTCCGACATGCGTGTTCCTCAACGATCCGCGATGATGGCGCTTGGCTCGCAAAGTCGCCGCGCCGTTTCTCGCAAGCGCTCGATGTCGGCGGCGCGGCGTACTTCGGTTTCGAGGCAAGCGCGGTCGGCGAAAACGAGGCACAGGTTGGCGGCTTCCTTGCAGCGGTCCATGCACTCCGTGCGAATGACTTCCACCTTGCCGGGCAGGCCGGCGTCCTCCAAATGGCGCTTCAGCCATTTGCGCGGCGAGGCGTCGCACAGGCGTTCCCAGGCACGGCTGCAGTCCTTGCCGGCACACACATAGACGAGCAACGGTTGTCGGCTCATGAATGGTCTCGTCCGCCCCCCGTAAATGGTGCCTTTAACAAGTGAGGATGGAACAACCCCAGTCGAGTGCGCCGCAGCAGGAAGTCGGCCGATTCGAGGGCCATCTCGTGGTCGCGCTGATAGGCGAACTCGACGCGCAAGTCCGGTTCGCCGGGCACCACGGCCACGGCCCCTTCGGGGTTTTCCTTCAGATAGCTTGCCACATCGACGGCGCGACGGCCATAGCGCCCGACCAGGTGTCGCGCCGCTGGTTCGGATAGCCCATGGCGCGCCGATAGTTCGGCGGCGGTGCGTTTGCGAAAGTCGGCCCACGGTTGCCGGGGCGTGCCATTGAGACGGTAGCGAGCGGTGCGCCCCCGCCGCGTCCGGCGGAGCCTTCGCGCCACGGCGTCGGTGACGACTTCCGCCATCCGCCGATAAGTGGTGTACTTGCCGCCCGCCACGGAGATCAAGCCGCCGGGAGACTCGATCAGGCGGAACTCGCGCGACAGGGCCGACGGATCGCCGGGCCTGCTGGCGATCAAAGGCCGCAAGCCCGCGAAGGCGCCGAGTACGTCGCGCCGCTCCAGCGCCGGCGTTAGATAACGATTATGCCCTTCGAGCAAATAGGCGACATCGGCGTCGGTGACGGCCAGGCGGTCGGGGCCGTCCGCGTCGAAGGTATCGGTGGTGCCGACGAGCGTTTTTCCCAGCCAGGGAATGACGAAAAAGACCCGGCCGTCCGCCGGATGCAACAACAAGAAAGCCGAGGTCAGGCCGCGACCTTCGGCGATAAGATGCACGCCCTTGCTCGGCTTCAAATACGGCCCGGACGAGTCGCCGGCTCGTTTACATAGCGCGTCCACCCACGGCCCGGCGGCGTTGACGACCTGGCGAGCGCGAATCGTGAACTCCGTGCCGTCGCGCCGATCGACGACCCGCGCTCCCGTCCTATCTAGCGCGACCGCTTCGACGTAGTTGGCGACATTTGCCCCTTCGGCCGAAGCGGATTGCATAACCTCGATGCACAGGCGGGCATCGTCCATCTGGGCATCGAAATAGGCCGCGCCGCCCCGCAACCCCTCGGGAAGCAGCCACGGTTCCTCGCGGCGCAGCGAACGGAGCGGCAGCGGCCGACTCCGGCGCACGTTGCTCGTCCCTGCAAGGAGGTCGTACAGCGTGAGACCGACGCGCCACTTCCAGGCCGGTACGCGGGCGCCGGCATGGAAGGGAATGACGAAGCGCAAAGGGTGAACGATATGCGGCGCGTTTTCGAGCAAGCGGCCGCGTTCGTGGAGCGCCTCATAGACGAGGGGAAAGTCGCCATGTTCCAGATAGCGGATGCCGCCGTGGACGAG
Organism: Gemmatales bacterium; assembly: GCA_038239465.1. Lineage (GTDB taxonomy): Bacteria > Planctomycetota > Planctomycetia > Gemmatales > Gemmataceae > JBBSES01. Next base: position 952 of record JBBSES010000392.1, on the reverse strand, counting down.
CTTGCTCGACGCGCTGCTGGTGCCGCTGGCGAAGTCTCCCTTGTCGATCAGGGCGACGCGGAAGCCGCGCAAACTCGCGTCCAAGGCGACGCCGGCCCCCGTGATGCCGCCGCCCACGATGAGGAGGTCGAAGGTACCGTCGCGCAGGGCGTCCACGTTCCGTTGCATGAATCTATTGTCGGCCCGTGTCCCGTCAACGGCAAGCGCGGGTGTCCTGCCGCGTCGGCCGTTCCGAGGAGCCTTGCAGCACTTGCACGATGTCGTCGGCTGACAGGCCTTGCTCCAGCATCTTCTGCTTCAGCTGGGCGTCGATCTCGATCCGACGAATGCGGTACAAATGGCCCGTGAAGATCGCCCCCAGGCCGACGACGGCCAGGGTCAGCATGACGCTGCCGACGATGAGGAAGCCGGTCAACTGTTGGCCGTTGAGTCGATCCAGGATTTCGAGCATGGGAATTCTCTCGTTGCTGAGCGAAACGGGGGTTCACTCTAGTCTTTCGCCCGTCGCGTTCGATTGCTTTCAAAAAATTGCTCTTTTCGCGCCCTTGCATGGCCGCTATGGTCCCGCGTCCGGTGGGCTTGTGCGGATCATATCGATGGGGAGGCGTGCCATGACGGGACCAAGAGCGGTTGCCGGCGTGGGCGTGGCAATGCTGCTAGTGCTGGCGGGATGTGTCGGGACGAATCGCCTCACGGCGGTGATCGAGTCCACGGGCACGGAGCATGAGCCAGCGATCGCCGGGTCCGTGGAGAGCGTCGCCGTCCGCGTCGAGACAATGCTGAGAGGCCTGGAACTGGAGGTCGTCAGTCGAAGCCAGAAAGACGGGCAATACCTGCGCTGTGCCAGCAGGAAGGGCCACGAATTCACGCTGGTCTTGACGCATGAGGAGTTGAAAGGCGCGCCGTTCACCCGGGTTCGTTTGCAGTGGACGGGCGCGGCGGATAACGAATT
>JBBSES010000391.1:0-4873 GCA_038239465.1 Gemmatales bacterium | reverse complement strand
CGAACGACATCGCCAGGGAAGCGGCACGGCGGACAAGGTACCGTGCCTGACAAACTCGTCGGCCCATGTTCTCCGGCCGACAATAGTTATCGTCACAAATCGATGTGCGATCGATCAAGAGCAGTTTGCGGTGAAAAGGGAGGGAGCATCATCCGTTGCGGAGGATAACCTATTGGCGACTGCGCAGCCAATGAAGCGCGGAAAATTTACCCCGAAGGGGTAAATGTGCGGTATTTCATTAGCAGTGCAGTGAGCAATATCAACATGTCGCTATTCATCTTCTTCAATATCATCATCGTCCCGCATCATCGCCTCGTGCGCTTCCAGTTCTTCCTCAATGAATTCCCAGATGGATTTGAACACCTTGCGAAAGCGTTTGGGTTGATCCTCGGACCAGCGGTAAATGGGCGGATCGTCATCCGTGGTGAGATGGAAAAACAACATCTGTTCGCCGTATCGGTCCGCGAAGACAAAGGTATTTTTCGGCAACTCGACTCCGTCATCAGAAAGCAACAAATCCCTGTTTCGGTCGGTAAGGGTGATAATATGAGGATAGAACACCTCCAGATCACTCATGAACTCTCCGGCTTTTCTTCCAATAGCATACATCAACTTCTTGTACGCTTTTGGAAGTGGATGGCCAATATGGGCTTCGATCCGTTTCAGGTTCTGGTGCGAGCATCCGCGCAGCTTGTGCGGCTCGCAAAGCCCCGCCTGAATCAACCGTTCTTTCAGTTCGACGGAAGTCAACATGGTACGGCGCGATTTTCTTCGCCCCCTTACGGCCGCGCGAACTCCTTCGCCAAAAACGCCTGCACCTCGTCCCACAAATCCGCCGCTGCCTCGAAGTTCACGTCCATCGCCTTGACCGCCCCAGGCCGCGGGATCGCCGTCGGCAGGGTCGCTTGCACTTGCGGATTCAGAGGTATCTGAGCGCTGGCCGTCTCCGCCAGGCGTTTTTCCACTTCGGGGCTGAGCAAGTAGTCCACCAACTGGCGGGCCCCGGCCGGGTTGGGGCAGCCCTTGACGATGGCCACCGTGTTCGGGATGAACAGCGTGCCCAGCCGCGAACCGGCCGGCGCGTCACGGTCGGGGAAGACGATCGCCACCGGCTTGCCCGCCTTCACCTCGGCGATGGCGTCGTCGGTGTCGGTCAGGCCGACGGCGATTTGCCCCTGCCCGACCGCTTCGGCGACGGCCTTGTTGCCGGATAGCACCGTGGCGTTGTCGCGCAGCCGCCGGAAGAAATCTTGCGCTTTATCCTTGCCCAGCACCTCGAAGAGACAGGCCGCGTGCGTGGCCGTGGTGCCAAACTGCGGCTTGGCCAGTGCCACTTTTCCCTTCCATTTCGGTTCCGCCAGGTCGAGTACGCTCCTCGGCCATTCCGCCTCGGGAATCAGCTTGGTATTCACCAACAGCACGCGCGCCCGGGCGGCGAAGGCGTGCCAGGTGCCGTCTTCCGCCTTGGCCGACGCCGGGAACGGCGCCGCCGACGGACTGGCATGTGGCTCCAGCAAACCGGCCCGGCGCAGGCGAATCGTCGAGAGGATTTCGTTGTTCCAATGAACGTCGCAGCGCGGCCGATTCGCCTCGCGCAACAAATCTTCGTAGAGGCTGACCGACTTGGTCGATTCGGTGTCGTAGCGCGGCGCGATGGTCAAGCCGCTTTGCTTTTGGAAGGCGTCGAAGACCGTCTCGGCGAACTCCTGATCCTGGGCGCAATAGAGGACGACGCGCGGCTGCGTCCGCTGGCAGCCGGTCAAGAGGAGCAAAAGGGGCAAGGCGTAGCAGGCAAGCGGCGTGCGGAGCATGACGGCGCGACCTCGGCGACCGGGGAGTTTCCTTCAGGGTAGAGGTTCGCCGTGGCGGACACAAGCGGCGCTGCTTCGTAACCCGGCGAGCGAGGGGCGTAAGCCCCCGGAGTGTTCATTCTCAGGGGGCTTACGCCCCCCGCTCGCCAAGCAAACATTTGATTTCCTGCGCCTCAATGCTTCCGATACACCCCCAGCAAACACGTCTCCGGGTAGCGCAACCCTAGCGACCGCAAGCCGCGCCATAACGCCAACTCCAGCCGTTGCGTCGCCGGAAAGCGGTGCAGCGTCCGGCAATCGTCCAGATAAACGAAATGACATTCGTTGAAATGTTCCGCCGCCAGCAATTCGCGCAACCGGCGGCGCGTGTTCATGCGATAGACGACCGGATACGTGTCCTTCTCCTCGGTGCGCCACAGGAGCTTTTTGACCGGATGGTGCAAGCCGAAGGGCACCAGCCACGACGCCAGCGTGACCGGCGACCATTGATTGACGGTGAGGATGACCAGTTTCCCGCCGGGGCGCACCAGGCGTCCCAGCGCCGCCGCGGCGGCTTCCGGTTCGGGCAGGTGTTCGGCCACCATGCGCAGCGTCGCCAGGTCGAACTTCTCGTCGCCCTCGTATCCTTCCAGCGTGGCTTGCACGCGCTCGTGGACGAAGCGATTCTCGCGGACGGTGTCGCTCGGATCGAGGGCGACGACGTGGCCGCAGCGGTCGGCGAGTTGCCGGGCCAGGCCGGGATTGCTCGGGAAGAGGTCGCGGCCGCCGCCCACGTCGATCCAGCGGCCGCCCGGTTCGACCAGGCCGGCGACGGTCGCCTCGTAGACGTCGTCCGGCGTGAAGTAGCCGAACTCGTGCCGCAGCGCCGGCGACCAGCCGGTCGTTTCCGGGTCGCCGTGCTTGAGGCGAAAGAGCGTGGATAGCTCAGCGGGACAGGGGGCGAGCGTGGCGCGGCGCATGGCGGCGGTCCTTCGTCCGTGTGGGAACGGCCGGCGTCCGCTGCCGGCGCGGGAAGGTGAGGAGTTTACGCGATCGGCGCCGGGCGGGCGAGGTCTCCTTCGCAGCGCGCACGCAAAACGCGCGGATGCCCGGAGCCATCGCGAATCGTCGCCGCCAGTTGATAACCCGCCTGTTCGCCGATGCGCCGCCGCGATTCCGCTTCCTGCGGCGAGCCAATTTCGAGAATGAGATAACCGCCCGGCGCGAGGAAAGCCGGTGCCTGCGCGACGATGCGGTCAAACATTTCGAAACCGTCGCCGCCACCGTCGAGCGCTCGATGCGGCTCGAAATCGCGGACGCCAATCCCCAGGTTCGCAATGTCGGCGGTCGGGATGTAGGGCGGATTACTCACGATGAAGTCGAACGTCTCGCCCGCGAGGATCGGCCCGAACAGGTCGCCTTCGAGGAACTGAACTCGCTCGGCGAGGCCATGTTTCTCGGCGTTGCGCCGGGCGACGGCCAGGGCGTCGGCGCTCAGGTCCAGCGCCGTTACTTGCGCCCCCTTGTGGTACTTGGCGACGGCGATGGCCAGGTTGCCCGAGCCGGTGCCGAGGTCGAGGACGCGCGGGGCCGCCATCTCCTTTGCCAGAGCGAGACACTCTTGCACGACGCTTTCGCTATCGGGCCGAGGAATGAGGACGGCCGGGCCGACCTCCAGCTCCAGCGAGAAAAATTCCTTGCGGCCCACGAGATAGGCGACCGGGCAGCCCTCGGTACGGCGGCGCACCAGTTCGCGATACCGGCCACGCGCCTCCTCGTCCGGCTCTACATCAAAGCGTGTATATACGTCGATGCGTTTGCATTCGAGGGCGTGGGCGAGCAAGACTTCGGCGTCGAGGCGCGGCGCTTCGGCGCCCTTGGTTGCCAGGTGCCGCGTCGTCCATTCCAACAGGCGCTTGACGGTCCAGGGTTCGTCGGCCATCGCTCAGCGTTCCACCCCCAAGCGCTGCTTCTTGTCGAACTCCTTCAACGCCTGCATCAGTTCGGTCAGATCGCCAGCGATGATGTAGTCGAGCTTGTACAGCGTCAGATTGATGCGGTGGTCGGTGAGGCGGTTTTGCGGGAAATTGTAGGTGCGGATGCGTTCGCTGCGGTCGCCGGAGCCGATCAGCGTCCGCCGCTGCTCGGCGCGAGCGTTGTGGATGCGCTGCTGATTGCGTTCGTACAACCGGCTGCGCAGGACGCGCATCGCCTTATCGTAGTTCTTGTGCTGGCTGCGCTCGTCCTGGCACTTGACTTCCATCTCGTCGGGCGTGTCTTTCTTGTACCAGATGCGCACGGCGCTTTCGGTCTTGTTGACGTGCTGCCCGCCCGCGCCGCCGGCGCGCATGCGTTCCCAGATGATGTCGGCCTGGTCGATCTCGACCTGCACCTCGTCCGGTTCGGGCATGACGGCGACGGTCGCGGCCGAGGTGTGAATGCGGCCCTGCGTCTCGGTCTTAGGCACGCGCTGCACGCGATGGCCGCCGCTCTCGTAGCGCAATCCCTGGAAGACGCCCTCGCCCGACGCGCCGAACGTCACTTCCTTGTAGCCGCCCTGCTCGCCGGGACTAAAGGAGATTTCCTCGACCTTCCAGCCCTGCGCCCGGGCGTAGTAGCCGTACATGGTGTACAGGTCGCCCGCGAACAACGCCGCTTCGTCGCCGCCGGTGCCGGCGCGGATTTCGACGATGACACTGTCGAAATCCTCACCCGGATCGACGAGCAACAAATCCTCCAGGCGGACTTTCAACTCCTCCTGCCGCGCCTTGAGCGTCTCCAATTCCTGGGCGGCGGCGATCTTGGTGTCGTCGTCCCCTTCGGCGGCGAGCGTCTCCCACTCGGCGGCGTCGGCCCCCAGCTGGACGAAGTCGATGTACGGTTTCACGCTGCGCGCCAGCTTGCCGTGTTCCTTGGCCACTTGCGTGAAGCGCGCGCGATCCGCGACCACGGCCGGATCGGACAGTTGTCCTTCCAGCTCGCGGTAACGGACGAGCATCTGCTCGAAAGCGGGCCACATGATTTGGTAGATTTCAGAAGGAGAAAATAACAAGGCGAGCGTCGAGGCGTAAGCCCGACGTGGT
>JBBSES010000390.1:0-4879 GCA_038239465.1 Gemmatales bacterium | reverse complement strand
CCTCGGCGGTATATTCGATCAACGGCGGGCCGAGACGTTGCAATCGGTGCTTGCGGCACAGGGCGAACAGGTCGTGGCGGCGCTGGACGTAAGCGACGTCGTCGAGACCGGGGTGCCCCGGTTCGAGTTCGAGTTCGGTCGCGTCGGGCGGCGTCACCATCAAACTGGCGTCGATGGCGGTGCCGTATTCGGTCAGGGTGATGGTTTCTTTCATGTCGATGCTCTCGGAGGGCGAGGGGTAATCGACGCATGAAATCGGCGGCTCTTGCAGTATTCTATCGACGGGGTTGCCGGGAAACAAACGGCGGAAGTACGACCAGCATATGCGAAAGGCGACACGATGAAAGCCGCGTATTACGAAGAGACGGGCGAACCGGAAGTGATCCAGTATGGCGACCTGCCGACGCCGACGCCGAAAGCGGGCGAGGTGCTGGTGCGCGTTGCGGCGGCGTCGCTGAACCCAATCGATACGTACATCCGCTCGGGCATGGTGGCGATGCCCTTGCCGAAGCCATTCGTGCCGGGGTGCGACCTGGCCGGCACCGTCGAGGCGCTGGGCGCGGGGGCGACGCGCTTTACGGTCGGCGACCGCGTCTGGGGGTCGAACCAGGGATTGAAGGGCCGGCAAGGGACGTTCGCCGAATACGCGGCCGTCGAGGAGCAATGGTTGTATCCGACGCCCGAAGGCGTGGCCGACACGGAGGCCGCCGCGGCCGCTTTGGTCGGCATCACGGCTCATTTGGGATTGTTCCGCTATTGCCAGCTGAAGGCCGGCGAGACGGTCTTCGTCAACGGCGGCACCGGCGGCGTCGGCTCGATGGTCGTGCAGATGGCCAAGGCGTTGGGGGCGCGCGTCATCACCACGGTGGGATCGACGGAAAAAGCGGGACTCGCGCGGAGCTTCGGCGCCGATGTCATCAACTACAAGACCGAGGAAGTGGACGCCCGCATCAAGGCGCTGACGCAGGACCAGGGCGTGCAGGTCTGGTACGAGACGCAGCGCGAGCCGGACTTCCTGCGGACGATTCCACTTCTGGCGACACGGGGCCGCATGGTCGTCATGGCCGGCCGCGCCGCGCAGCCGGTCTTCCCCGTGGGGCCGTTCTACGTCAAGGGGTGCGCGCTGTTCGGCTTCGCCATGTTCAACGCCACGCCGGAGGAGCAACGCGCCTGCGCCGAAGATATCAATCGCTGGCATGCCGAGAAGAAGCTGCGTGCGATCGTCGGCAAGACGTTCCGTTTCAGCGAAGCCGCGGGGGCGCACCGGCTGCAAGAGGAAAGCACCATTCATAAGGCGGGGGCGCTGACGGGAAAGATCGTGCTGGTGCCGTGAGCGGTGGTGGTTAGCGACGCTTCGGAGAAGCGTGAGAGCGTGAAGCTGGCTCTCGCTGGCGCCGCGGGCCTTGGGATCTCTGGTGAAGTTCGCCGCGCCAGCAAGGGGTGGCATATTTCGGCGAGGAAAAGCCAAGGACCTAGACCACGAGGGCCAACGTGATGATGCAAGATATCGACAACTGGCGCCGTTCCCTTTCCGCCATCGTCCCCAACGTGGAAGGTTTGCGCCGCCAGCCACGCCGTTGGCTGCGGCACGACACGATCGTTATCCGGGCCGCCTGGTTTCCCATCTGGTCCCTTTTGTGCGGCTTTTTCGTGTCAATTCCCCTGGCATGGTGTGTTTTCACACCCCTAGGCATGCTGGCCGCGCAATGGCTTCCGCTAGAACCCAACGCGGTGATGAATGTGCTGATGCCGGTTATCTACCTGTCCGGCGTCGCGATCGCCAACTTCTGGTTGCGCTGGAGGAGAATCGAGATCGCCGCCGAAGGGGTAAAGTTTTATCGCCGCCGCCGTCACGTCTTTTGCCCGTGGCAGCTTTTTCAAGCGAACGCCGGAGCGCCGCGCGTCGAGGAGAAAGGCGCGAGCGTCGCGGTGAATCCTCAAGGTTGGGCCGGCGTGCACCTGAAAAGAGCAGGGCGAACCGTGCGCGAGGGGGCCGCCGCGCTAAATGGAGACCTTTCTTCGTTGACTCCCGAGCGGCTGATGCTGCAGGACATGTACGAGGTTCGCGCGCTTCCCATTCTTGGCTTGCTCGTTGATTTGGCGAATGGCATGGAGGCCGGTCCAGTCGATGAGATGCACTCGGGGCGCTGACGCGGCCCCGCTCGCCACCCTGTCAACTCGTCTGTCTTCCCGACCCTTCGCATGGAAAGCATTTGCCGCTACCGCCGCAGCCGGGGCAGGCTCCTTCCTGCCTGCGCTGCGACCGCGTCTTGAACTTCTTGCGCTTGCCGTGCGGATCGGTGCCGAGCGCGGCGCCGACGCCGCCGAACAGGTTGGCGATGGCGTTGGATATGCCATTCGTGATGCGTTCGAGCAAGGGTTCGGCGAGGCCGCCGCTGCCGGCGCAGTAGTGGCAACGGCCGCTGCCGGCGCACGAACGGCACGGTTGGCCGGGGTTGACGACGTCCTCCAGCGGCGCCTCGGGGGCGGCTTGCAGGAAGCGCGCGGTGGCCAGCGGCACTTCGGGGCGAACGATTTCCACCGAAGCGCCGCAGGAGGGGCAACTCACGTGCTGGCCGACTTGAGAGTCGAGCGCCTCGACCGTCGCGCCGCAGGGACAGGTGACGACCAGTGCCATCGGTGCCGCCTCGGGAAGGAGAATCGTGTTCCACGATCCGGGAGCCAAGGCTACGCGGGCGCCTCGACGAGGGCGTCCGACTCCTGGCCCGGCGGCGGTCCCTCGGCCAGTAGTTCGTCGCGCCGCGCCGAACGCATTGCCAGCAGGGCGCTGCCACCCGCCAATAGCAGCGAACAAGAGAACAGGACGAAGGTACTCTGGCGGTCCCAGAACAGTTCCACGCGGCGGAAACCGAGCGGCGCCACCATGTCGCCGATGTGCAGGATGAAGGCGGCCAGCGCGTAGGCCATCGCCCGCGCCGGCGCGGCGACGGCGTTGGCGATTTGCGTATTCACGGCGGGCATGCAGATGAAGAAGCAATAGGCCCCGAAGAACAGCCAGACTTGCATGATGAAGATGGTCGGCGCCGTGAAGGCCAGGATCATGCAGGGCGTGGCGAACAAGTAGGCGATTCCGGCAAGCAGGGAATAGGCGCCGCGCACGCGCCGGTTCAGCCAGTCGCCCAGCAGGCCACTGGTCAAATTGCCCAGGCTGCCGGCGATCAGGGAAATCAGACCGATGCTGAGGGACGCTTCCAGCTTCTCCACTTTGTAGTGGTCTTCGAGGAACTTGACGCCGTAAAGCAACAACGGGATGAGCGTGACGACCGCGAAGGCTTGCGCGAGGATGATCCAGCGCAGCGTCTCGTTTTTGAAGAGCGCAAGGTAGGGACGGATACCGCGTACTTTGCCGCCGCCGTGTCCGTGATGGCCGGCGATCTCCTCGCCGCCGCGTGGCGGATCGATCAGCAGCCAGGTGAGGACGGCGAGGCCCAAGCCCGGCAGGCCGGCGACCAGGAAGGCATTGCGCCAACCGCCCATATATTGCTGCCCTAGCGCAGCCACCGCGTAGCCGACGGTGCCACCGAAGGGCAGGCCGAGGAAGAAGACCGATAGCGCGGCGCCGCGCGATTCCTTGGCGAAGTAGTCGGCGATCAGCGTCGGGCCGATGACGAGGCAGCCCGCCTCGCCGATGCCGATGAGGAAGCGGGCCGTAAGCAGTTCCGCGGTAAAGGTAGCCCGGCCCGACCACATGGTCGCCAGCGACCAGATGAGGACGCAGCCGGCCAGGACGCGCGGCCGATGGGCACGGCCCGCCAGAAAGGCGATCAGCGGCGCGAAGACAATGTAGCCGATGGTGAATACCGAGTGCAGCAAGGCATATTCGAAATCCGCGAAGCCGAACGCATTGCTCAGTTCCTTTTCCAGCCCAGCGACCACCTGGCGGTCGAGGTAGCTCAGGAAGTTCGCCGCGAAGATGACGAGCAACGCATACAGGGCATAGCGGCGGCCGATAGTCGCCGTCGGGCCGGACGACGGGAGAGGGTCCTGCGAATTCACTGCCACCATTCCTCCAGAAGGGCGCCCGGATTCACTGAGAGGCCGTTCCGATAGTCGAAGGTTTCCTTTATACGGGGCGGCGCGGCGAGTTGTCCATCGCCAACATCGCCTCGATACCGCGGTTGACATCGCGGCGGCTTTCGGTTATTCGCCCTCCGCTCACAGTCACTTGAAATGCCGATAGCCTCCGCCGCGAGTCGTCCGGCCCCGGGGGCACGCCGCAAGTTTGCCCGCGGCCCGAGGAGGGTGCGCCTTGTCCGCATGGAACAGCCGCTATCTGATTGTCACGCCCGTCCTCGACGATTGGGAGTCGCTGCAGTTGCTCCTGGCCCAACTTGATACGGCGTTGGCCAAGCATGGGTATCGCGCCGACGTATTCGCCGTCGATGACGGATCGGCCGAAACCGCCCGCGAGCGCCTGCGTTCGGCTCCCTACCGGGCGATCGGGCAAGTGGCCGCCTTACAGCTGCGGCGCAACGTCGGCCATCAACGCGCCATCGCCGTCGCGCTGGCCTACGTGGAGCAAACCGCCGACCTCGACGCCGTCATCGTCATGGATTCCGACGGTGAGGATCGGCCCGACCACATCCCCCTCTTGCTGGACATGCACCGCCGTTCCGGGCCGCGCCGCGTCATCTTCGGCGAACGGGCCAAACGCTCGGAGAGTCTGACATTCCGCGCCGGCTACACCCTCTATCGGGGACTCTTTCGCCTCCTGACCGGCCGGCGACTGCGCATGGGCAACTTCAGCCTCATCCCGTTCGAGCTATTGCACCGGGTCGCCGCCTCCTCCGAGATCTGGAATCACTATGCGTCGGGAATGATCAAGACGCGCATCCCTTACGCGACCCTTCCCCTCGAT
>JBBSES010000389.1:0-4883 GCA_038239465.1 Gemmatales bacterium | reverse complement strand
TGAAGGCGCGGGTGCCCGTCACTGGATCGGGGGCCGCGGAGTGCGCCCAAATGTCGTCGATCATCTTGGTGCCAAAGCTGGTGTCGCGGCTGATGTTATCCCTGGAAGCGCCGCCGTTCACCAGGCTGGAGTTGACGCCGGGGGCGGAGTAGCCGCCAAAAGCGGGCACCACGGGATCGCCGAAATTGCCGGTGCCCCAGGAGGTATCGCCGCCCATCGAGCCAGAAAAGTCGATGATGATGCAGATATCGCGCGGCCGGTGGACCGCGGTGGCCACCGCTTGAGTGCTGAACGTGTGAAACTGGGGGCCGCCGCCGCTGGGGAGCAAATCGAAAACCGGCGCGAAGAAGAAATTGCGGCTGCCGGACTGGACGGTCGCGTTGGCCAGCGTCCAGTTCGTGCCGGCCGCGCCGACGGGATAGTCGGGCCTGAAACCGCCATACGTGTTGTAAGTGGGGTCATAGCCGTACGTGCCGATCTTTCCCGTCACGTTTCCGGCCGTGATCGCCGTGCCGAGGACGTTGTTCTTCGTCGCCGTGGTGGCGAACTGAGTCTGGGCGTTGGGCCGGTTGTTATCCATAGTCCCATCGCCATTCAGAGCACGTGCCGCCGAGGTCGCGGAAGCATCGGCCGCGTTCTGACACTGGGTACGCGCCAGCGTCATCACGCCGACATCGATCGCCAGGGCGACGAAGCAGAACATCAGCACGACGAGCAGCGCGAACAGGGGCAGGACCGCGCCGCGCCGCTCGCGTGCTAGGGATCGAAGAAGCATGGCTCAAACTCCTATGGGTCGCAAGTTCCTGGAGATCGCCGCGAAGCGGGCGATCAGTTCGCCTCGCTCGACGCGGCGGCGGTGATCTGCATGGGGATCGGATCGGGCAAGTAGAGCAGCGCGGGCGTCGCGGGCCGGTAGCTGGCCACGATTTGCACGGCGATGCGGTCGCCGAACCGGGCGTTGGTCCAGGGCGCCCCGAACCAGTTGGCGGTGCCGCCCCCCACGGGAACCTCCAAGTTCGTCAGGGTGTTAAAATTGCTCGGTGCGCCGTTTATGTCGGCTCGAAAGACGCGGATGTCGCTGGTGGTGTCTGGGGCCAAGATGATCGGGATCAAGAAATTGGAGTGATTCTTGAGCATGCCGTCGAAGCCGAACATGGTATTCTTCGTCTGCGTCTGGACTTCGAGGAGCGTCTTGTCCTGGGTATGCACGCAGGCGAAGCGCGACCCTTCGCGGGCGGCGTTTTCCATGAGTTGCCGCATGAATAGGAAGCGGCCGAACTCGAAGACGCCGAACACCAGCAGGAGCATGACGATAGATATCACCGCGAATTCGGCGGCGACCGCCCCGCGGCGTTTGGCTCGAAGGTTCATGGGGATACGCATGGATTTCTCGGTGAGGGACGCGGTTTACGGGATCGACGACCTTAGTTGTGGGCCGTATCGGACGTCACGACGATCGGGATGTTGCGCATCGAGTACCAGTCGCTCGTGGCCGACAGCGTGGTCGCCAGTTTTTGATACTTGCCCCAATTGGTGTCGAACAAATCGACGAAGACCCAGCGGACGTCATCGAAGGGCATCGTGACGATGACTTCCCAGCGGTCGAGTTGGTTGCAGTTCTGCCAGTCAGCCGCTCCGGTCTTGTTGGTCAAGGTAGTGGTGACGCGCACGCTGGGGAAGCCGGCGTTGCCCACGTAATTTTGGGCCACGGTTTGTGGGTAGGTGAGCGGGATGGTATTGCCGGCCGAGTCCTGGGTGCGGCCCGAGGCGACGGCCCGGCCCGCCTCGCGCGCGGCGTTGTTCAGCACCTGCTGCGCTTCCACCAGGCGGCCGCCTTCCATCAACCCGATGAGAATGGCGAACACGGCCGGCATGCACACGGCGGCTTCCACGGCGGCCACGCCACTGCGGCGCGGCGAAGTTAGTTTGCGATGGATCATGGCACGGTTATCCTTAAAGGGTCATTCGTTCGGCATGGACCGACGACGAAAGTATAGGTCATTCTCGAAGGCGGCCGCGGCGATTTCCGTTCATCCAAGGCTATGCGTTTTAAGCGGGATCGCCGGCTGCCTTGTTTTCATACCTTCACTCCCTATTGCAATCGCTAAGCCAATGCCGGGCGCTGTCGTGGCATGTCGGCGTTCTTCATACTCACCGTTGCCGCAAATCATTATCATCGATAGTGTTAAGCCGTCGGTTAGAAAGATAAGTCAGGGCGGGCCAGAGCGCCGGTCGACTACGAAATCGCGGTAGTGACGGTGTTTTACATGCCCTTCCCGATGCCCCTCCCGCATTTTGCCGGGACGGGCAAATTCATCCACGGTCAGCCATTTTCTCATGAAACTCGTCATCCATCCACTCGTCGAAGCGGCCCGCCTGAAACGGATAGAAGCAGCGTGTGCCGGCGGCGAAGTCGTCAATGCCGCGGATGAGGCCGAAGTCGTGGCCGCGATCGGCGACGCCGACGCCTTCTTCGGCAAGATCGCGCCGCCGATGCTGGCCGCAGCCCGGCAGCTGCGATGGGTGCAAGCCGCCACCGCCAGTCTGGAGCATTACCTGTTTCCCGAACTGGTCGCTCATCCGTGCATGCTGACGAATATGCGCGGTCTGTTCTCCGACGTGATCGCCGACCAGGTGATGGGCATCGTCGTCTGCTTCGCTCGCAACCTGCACACGTACATTCGCCAGCAAGCGACGGCGACCTGGCAACCCGTCGGCGGCGAGGCGGAGCGCGTCGGTTTCGCGGCCGGTCCGGGGATCGTCAACGGCATCGACCGGGCGCACATGCACCTCGGCGACGCCACGCTGGGAATCGTCGGCCTGGGCGCGATCGGCGCGGAAGTGGGCCGGCGTGCCCAGGCGTTCGGCATGCGCGTCCTGGCCGTCGATCCACTGCGGACGGAAGCGCCGCCGGGGGTCGCCGCCGTGTGGAAGCCGGAGCGACTGGACGATGTACTCGCCGAGAGCGATTTCGTCGTCATCGCGGCGCCGCAAACGCCGTATACGGTGAAGCTCTTTCAGGGGCCGCGCTTCACGCGCATGAAGCGGACGGCCTATCTCATCAACATTGGCCGCGGCGCCATCGTGGACTTGAATGACTTGACCGAGGCTTTGCAAAGGGGAATCATCGCCGGCGCCGGCCTCGACGTGTTTGAGTCGGAGCCGTTGCCGTCCGAGCATCCGCTGTGGCGTTTGCCGAACGTCATTCTGACGCCGCACATCGCCGGCTACTCGCCGCGCATCGCCGAACGGCATTTGGCGTTGTTTTTGGACAATCTTGATCGCTTTCGGCGCGGCGAGGCGTTGCGCAACGTGGTCGACAAGCGGCTGTGGTTTTGATGGGGCGAGTCACAGCTGCGTCTCGGCCATCTCCAGGGCGCGGAGCAGTCCCATCGCCTTATTCAGCGTCTCCTCGTGTTCCTTCTCGGGATCGCTGTCGGCGACGATGCCGGCGCCGGCTTGCAGATAGACGGTTTGGCCGAGCAGCACCATCGTGCGAAGGGCGATGCACGTATCCATGTTGCCGCTGAAATCGACGTAGCCGACGGCGCCGCCATACGGCCCGCGCCGATGCGGCTCCAATTCGTCGATGATCTCCATGGCGCGCACCTTCGGAGCGCCGCTCAGGGTGCCGGCGGGCAGGCAGGCGCGGAGGGCGTCGAACGCCGTCGTCCCCGGCTGCAAGCGGCCCGTCACGTTGCTGCAAATGTGCATCACATGGCTGTAGCGCTCGACGTTCATCACGTCGCTGATTTGCACCGTGCCGTAGCGCGCCACCCGGCCGACGTCGTTGCGGCCCAGGTCCACGAGCATGATGTGTTCGGCCCGCTCCTTGGGATCGGCGATCAACTCGGCGGCCAGGCGGGCGTCTTCCTCCTCGGTCTGGCCGCGCTTCCGGGTACCGGCGAGAGGCCGAATCGTCACCCGGTCTTCCTCGACGCGCACCATGATTTCCGGCGAACTCCCCACGAGGGTGAGCGGCCCTGTCTTCAGGTAGAACATGAAGGGGCTGGGGTTGATGACGCGCAAAGTGCGATAGATGTCGAATGGCCTGGCTTTGGTCTCGGTACGCAACCGTTGGCTGAGGACCACCTGAAAAGCATCGCCGGCTTTGATGTATTCCTTGCATTTCTCGACGGCGGCCTCGAAGTTCTTCTCCGTGAAGTTCGACTCGAAGGGCCGCGTCGCCACTCCCGCGGGGGCGATGTCGGTCAGCTGCAAATCGGCCACGCCTTGCTGCAAACGCTCGACCAGGCGATCCACCCGGCCGCATGCTTCTTGGTAACTCTTCGCCAGGTCGCCCTGATCAACGTGAGCATGGGCCACGGCCGCCACGGTCTTGTTGATGTGGTCGAAGATGACCATGCGGTCGTAGAAGGCGAAGCACAAATCGGGCAGCTGGCGGTCGTCGGTCGGCGCGTGGGGCAGGTGTTCGACGTAGCGCACGGCGTCGTAGCCCGCATAGCCGACGGCCCCGCCGCAAAATCGCGGCAATCCCGGCACGTGCGGCGCGCGGTACTTGGCGACCGTCTCTTCGAGCAGCTTCAACGGATCGGGATGCGTGAATTCCTCGGCCTTGCGCTCCACCGTTTGCAGCACGATTCTGCGGTCGAACGCCTGGAAACGCAGGAACGGCCCCGCGCCGAGGAACGAATAGCGGCCGAGGACTTCGCCGCCGATAACGCTCTCGAAGAGGAACGACCAGTCGCCTTCCTGGATTTTGCAGAAGGCGCTGACGGGGGTGAGCGTATCGCCGATGAGTTGGCGATAGACCGGCACCAGGCTGGCGCCCTTGGCGAGTTCGGTGAACTCCTCGAACGTCGGACGGTAGCGCATGAACGACTCCGCGCGAAACGAACTCTTGCAGCCGCACTCCGCTTTGT
>JBBSES010000388.1:0-4884 GCA_038239465.1 Gemmatales bacterium | reverse complement strand
TCGGCTTGATAACCAATCGCCCCTTCAAGGCCGGTATGTTGCTGACGATCGAACCGCCCGGCAAGGCGTTCGCGCGGGCCAAGATGATCAAGGTGACGCACGCCGCGGCGCAGCCGGGCAACCAGTGGTGGGTCGTCGGCGGCGTCTTCGCCAGCCCGCTGACCCGCGAGGAGATCGCTTCCTTCCTGTGACACCGAGGCCAACCTCTTTCGAGGGGATTGGCGCGCGCCAGGAGTGCTAGGTATGAGCCGAAGCCCCTACGCTCTCGTGGAACCCGTCATGACGCCATCGTCGCCGACGCAGGAGCGCCGCCAACTCAAACGGCACTGCGCGACCAGCGTTCGGCCCGGCATGACCGTCTCGATGGGCGACAAGGCCATCGTTGCTCCGGTGCGCGACATCGCGTGTACCGGGTTGGCGGTCCTGCTCGATCACCGCATCGATCCGGGCACGCTGGTGACGGTCGAATTGCTCAATCGCACCTGGAATTTCTGGCACCTGAAACTCGTCCGCGTTATCCATGCCACGCTCCAACCAGATGGCCAATGGCTGATCGGCAGCACCTTCCTGCGGAAATTCGCCGACGAGGAATTCACAGCGCTCCTCGGAATGTCGCGCTGAACATGGCTTGCCGTTTCGCGCCCGCGTTCTCAAAAACAGTTGCCCTCCCATCCGTAAGCAAGTCTAATCGTCTTAACTAGGTTGGGGCGCGCCGCGCTCTCATCGCTACCCCCCACGCCTTGCTTCTATCGGCCGTTCGCTTCACCCCCCGCCCCCTTCCGCGCCTCGATTTGTGGAGAAAGCTTCATGCGACCTTCCCGGATAGCTCATGGCTTCGTTGGCTTGTTCGGGGCGTGGCTCTTGTGGACGGGGGTCGCGTCGGTCGGCGCCGCCGACGAGAAAGCCGCGACGACGCTGTTGGCCGAGGCGCGCAAGGCTCAGGAAGGCCGCAACTACCCGGCGGCGATCCAACACTATCGCAACCTGTTGGCGCGGCACGCGGACAGCAAGGACGCGCCGGCCGCCCGCTTCGGCCTCGGCGTTTGCCTGATCGAAGGCCAACCCCGCGACGACGCCGCCGCCGCCCAGCAATTGCGCATGCTGGCCGACAACAAGGAGGCCGGCCATTATCCGTCCGCTCTGCTGTACTTCGGCCTGGCCGAACGCGGTTTGGGGTTCAAGGAGTTGGCCCGTCCCGCCGGGAATGCGAAGGAGATCGACGAGCGCCGCGGCGACGCGCGCAAGCACTTCGAGGAGGCGGCCAAGCAGTTCGCCTCATCGGCCGACGCCTTCACCGCTCGCGCCAAGAAGGCGGAGGGGGCGGCGCTCTCTCCCGATGGCGAAGGGGCGGTCAAGGCGCGCTGCAATCAGGCCGAGATGCTCTTACACCTCGACAAGGCCAAGGAAGCGCGCGACCTGACGGCGCCGCTGCTGAAGGAGGCGGCGCTGGAGAAGACGCGCTATCGTGGCCTGGCTCGCTACTACCACGGCTGGGCCAATTTCGACTTGAAAGACTATCAAGCGGCGGGCCGATCGCTGAGTGCCCTGGCGCCGTTCGGCGACTCGAGCTACGGGACGCACGCACGCTATCTCCTTGGCCGCGTGCATCACCTCTCGGACGAGCGCGCCGAGGCGGCCGCCGCCTACGAAGGAGTTCTCGCCGATTACGAGAAGCAGGCGGGCGTCCGCGACGGGCTTCGCAAGCGCGCTGCCGAGCCGCGTCCGATGCTCGAGTACGTGGGGCGAAGCATCTATTATCTCGGTTTGCTCGCCTATGAAGCCGGCCGTTTCGCCGACGCCCAGGCCCGTTTCGCGGTATACCTCCAGCAGTTTCCGAAGTCGCCTTTAGCTGCCTCCGCCCAGCTGCGCTTCGCGGCCTGCCTCGTGGAAGGCAAGCAATATCCCGAAGCGCTACGGGTGTTGCAAGGCTTGGCCGAACGCGAACCGGCGCTGGCCGACCAGACGCTCTACTGGACGGGCCGCGCCTGGGCCGGCATCGCCGATCCGAAAAACCCGCAGACCAATCCGCAAGCATGGAAGAACGCGCGAGACGCCTTCGCGAGCGCCGCCGAGAAAGCCAGGGAGTTGGCTAAAGACGACGCTGACGCTCCGGCGCGGCGCGGCAAGATCCTTTTCGAGTGGGCCGAACTGCTGTTAATGACGCGGCAATTCAAGGAAGCCGCCGTCGCCTATCGGCATCTGGTGAATGACAAGGCGGTCCCCGGACGCGAGGCCGAGTTGCTGCAGCGCCTGGCCGCCGCTCTGCATCTGGCGGGCGATTACGCCGACTCCGAGAAAGCCTGCGAGCGCTTCGTGCAGGAACATCCGCGTAGTCCGCTGCTGCCGGCCGTCGTCTTCCGTCAGGCGGAAAACAACCTCCTGCGCGCGTTCGCCGCCGAGAAAGAGGGCAAGGACGCCGCCGAGGTGAAAAAGCTGGTCGCGGAGGCCGAGAAGCAGTACGGCGTGTTGGTCGAGCGCTATCCCGAGTTCGAGTACACCGGCCGCGTCCGCTACGGCCTGGCCCTGTGCCTCTACCGCAAAGGCGACGTGGACAAAGCGCGAGAACTGCTCGAAACCGTGCCGACCGCCGACCATGTCGATGACCTGGCCAACGTCCCCTATCTGCTCACCGACTGGCTCATCCGCGCCACGCCGACCCGCGCCGACGACGCCCTGCAAGCGGCCAAGATGCAGGAGAATTTGACGAGCGCCATCACGCTCCTCGAAGCCTATATCGTGGCCAACCTCAATGGGCCGCAGATGGCCGACGCCTTGCTCAAACTCGGACTGTGCAAACAGCGCCTGGCGCAAATCCAGGCCGAGCCGAAGGACAAGATCGCCATCCTTGGCAGCGCGGGCCGGCGCTTCGACCGATTGCTCACGACGTTCCCGCAGCACCCCCTGGCGCCGCAAGCGACGTTGGAGAAGGCGCGCTGCCTGGCGCTGGCCGGCAACGCCCCCGCCGCCATCGCCGCGTTGCAGCCGTTCCTCAACGAGCCGGGCAGCAAGACCGCCGCGGCCCCGCTGGCGATCCTCGAACTGGCCACGTTGCTGCGAGCGCAGAACAAACCGGCCGAGGCCGCCGTGGCGTTGGCCAACTGCCGCAAGGTAAACGACGCGGCGCTGCTCAAGGATCCGGCGCGTGCCAGCTGGGCCGCCGCCTTGCAGCTGCAGCAGGGGCTTAGCTTGCGCGAGGCGGGCAAGCTACCCGAGGCGCGCGCGGTTTTCGATGGCCTGGCGAAGCAATTCGCGGATCGGCCGGAAGCTTGGGAAAGCGCCCTGCGTATCGGCCAAATCCTGCGCGACGAAGCCATGCAGAAGGCGGACAAGTCGCGCCAGGCATTCGCGGGCTTGGCTAAACTGGATGACCTGGCCGCCGCGCTGAAGGCATGGGACGGCGATTCGCAAGGCGTGCGCGACGCCGTCCTCGCTTGGGAAACCGCGGCGACCAAGCTCAAGGACAAGCCGGCCGCCCTCGAAACGCGGGCACGGATGCTCTACGACGCCGCCTGGGGCAGCCGCGGACTGGCCGACGTGAAAATCGCCGCTGCCCGCCTCAAGCTTCTGCAAGAACGATTGCCGCACAAGGAAGGCCAAGCCGCCGCCGTCGTCACCCTGGCCGAGGTGCCCTTGTCTTTGGTCCCCGTGCAACCTGAGGAAAAGGCGGCACGCGGTTTCTACGAAGCGCTGATCGCCGCCGCTCCCGACCTGCCGCTGGCCATCGAGGCCCGCGTCGAACTGGCCGAACTGCTGGTCGAGCGCAACGAGGTCGATCCCGCCATTAAGCTGCTCGGCGAGGCGCTCGATAAGGAGCCGTCGCCCGAAGTGACCGATAAGATTCGCCTGTTGCTCGGCGCCTGCCGCGCGGCCAAGAGCGATCTCAAGGGGGCGATGGAGCAATTCGAGGCGGTGACGAAGAACCCCAAGAGTCCGCTTATCGGCATCGCTCCGCTGCTGGCCGGCGAGGCGTTGCTCCGCGCGGGCGACTTCTCCGGAGCGGCGAAGCAGCTGGCCGTCTACCGGGATCAGCCGGGCTTTCGGTTGATTCCCAACGTCACCGATCTCGCCCTGTTGCGGTTGGGCCAGGCGTTGGCCGAGCAAAAACAAGAAGACGCTAGCCGTCAAGCCTACGAAAAGCTCCTGGCGGAATTCGCCGGCAGTCCCTGGGTCACCGAAGCCCGCTTCGGCATCGGCATGGCGTATCAAAACGCCAAAGACTACGACAACGCCGTCAACGCCTATGCCAAGGCCGCCGAGTCGCCGACGCTCGCGGGCGGCCGTGCCCAGCTGCAAATCGCCGCCTGTCGGATGGAGCAAAAGAAGCCGGCGGAAGCCCTAGCGGCCCTGCAAGCGCTGCCGGCCAAGTTTCCGTTCCCCGAACTCCTGGCCGCCGCCCTGCTGGAGACGGGCCGCGTTCACGCCGAGTTGAAGCAAAAGCCGGAAGCGGAGAAAGCCTTCCAGCAAGCGGCGCGCGATTACCCCAAAAGCAAGTGGAGCGCCGCCGCTGAGAAACAGCTGAAAGGGCTGGCCGATGGCGCGGCGCTGGCTCGTCTCGAAGTGGTCGCGGAACTGGTTGCGAACGATGCTAAGAAGCCCGCTTCGCTTCCTACCGTCGCGCGGGCCGCCAGCGATAAGGCTTCCTTCGACGATCCCTCGGCCGACCTGTCGCTCGCCTTCGCGCTCTCGCGTTCGGTCGTCACCCAGAAGGCGCCCGTCGCTTACCTGCGGATGGCCCTGCCCGATCCGTTCGAGTTTCATTCGTCCAACCGCCTTGAGGCAGCGGTCAGCCGCGACTCGGTGGCGCCGTTGCCGCCGTGGCCCGCTGGCAATCCATAAGCGCGGGCGAAATTATAGGCGAGCGTCGAGGCGTAAGCCCGACGTGTG
>JBBSES010000387.1:0-4897 GCA_038239465.1 Gemmatales bacterium | reverse complement strand
TAACGCCAATACCGTTTAACGAAGGACGCAGTTCACTTGTTTGTACATTGAAAAATCGCCTGAAAAATACTGTACATCGTACTGAACATCGAGCTTCGTTAAACGGTATTGGGGCTAACGCCCCCCGCTCGCCGGAAGCAGCTTAGCACACAACTACGGCAGCTGGCTCAAATACTTCTGGACCGCCACCCACAGGGTCCGCTGCTCGTCGGCCTTCAATCCGAGCCGCGCGGCCCGTGTCCGCGCCTCCTCGTCGCCGAGCTTGTCCACCGTGCGGAAGTGCAGATACCACAAACCGCCGGCCAACGAACCGTCCCGGTCGTAGACGAACAACGGCCGATTGTCGGGATCGCCGACGACCTTGACGAACGCGGCCACGGTTTCCTTGGTCAACGTTTGCGGCGACACGTCCAGACTGACGTACTTCAAGCCGAGCTTTTCGATGAGGCGCCGATCGGCGGCATCATCCTCGCCGGGCGCCTTGAGGTGAAGGACGGCGCGATAGCCGTTGGCCTTGAGCCAGTCGAGGCCGTCGAGCATCGGCTTCAATCCCGACGCGATCTTTTGATCGGCGTAAGGATAGGCGAACTGCGGAATGCCGACCGGCAGCGACGGCGTCGGCTTCTTGTCGTCGTCGCGCGGCGGCAAGGGCGGCTCGACGGATGGCTTTTCCTCAATCACCGGCTTTTGCGGATCGGGCGGATTGATCCGCGCCGGCGCCGGTTCGGGCGGCATCTCGGGCGGGGCCAGGCGCACTTCCGGCCCGGCTTCCACGGCCGGCGGCGGACTGTAGTAGCGCACGGCCGGCGCCGGCGCTGCCGCGCCCGGAAATACAGGCTGCGGGGCCGGGGCAAACCCGGGCGCCGGCGTCGGCGCGGCGATCACGCTGGCTCCCGGCGGAGGCGCGGCGACCGCGCCGGGAGGGCAAGTCGCGGCGGGACGATGGCACTTGTTGCAGCAGCCGCCGACGGCCGTCAGCAGCAGGAGAGTAGCTGTATAGGAAATGCGTCGCGTCATGGGCACGCCTCTCTTCCGGTTCGAATCGGTTGTCCCGCTCATTGTACCGGGAGGCGTCAGCTGCCAGACAGCTGCCGAAGCGATGGCCTAATGCTTTTCGCCCGAAGAGAGGAGGACCATGACGGTCGGGAGATTTGCGCGGCCCCGGTCAGCGTTGCCGCGATTCCTGTTCGGCGATGACCGCTAATTCGGTCAACTTCGCCGCCGTGACGCCGATGCGCTCGAAGCACTCGGCCACGATGCTGTTCGGCGCGGTCAGCAGGCTGATGAGCAAATCCATCGGCGTGATGCGCGGCCGGCGGTGGTCGGCGGCCCGGTTCATCGCCTCGCGCAGCAGCCGGATCACGTTGTCCGAAAGGAACTCGCGGTTGAGGATCAACAAGGCTTCCGCCTCGCCTTCCTCTTGATGGAACAGCTCGCGGAACTGATCGAGCAGCTTGGGCAAGTCGGCGCCGAGGCGTTCGCCCCAGTGGTGAACGCCGGCATCGGGCTTGGCGAGCAGACCCATGAAGACGTGCGGGCTGCGGACGCTATCCCAGCGGGTGTCGCGCGCCATTTGCAACGACTCCGACAGCGACGCGGCGGCCGACTCGTTCACCCGGTCGAGCCGCAAACGGCCGCTGGGTAGGAAGATGTCCTCCACCGTTTCGTCCGAGTTGGCCATGAATGCGCGTCCCTGATGTGGCACCTCTCACGTCTAGCGGTGATTATGGACCACTTCCAGGCGGGAAGCAAGCGAAGAGCGAATGGTGGACGTTGGACGGTTAACGGTGGACGGAAAAACCAACTCCCCGCCCAATGTCCACCCTTCAACTTGCATTTTCCGTCCACCGTTCACCGTCCACCATTTAATTGATCGCCGGCACGAAGCCGCCATCGACGCGGATGTTGGCGCCGTTGACGTACCCGGCGCGCGGACTGACGAGGAAGGCGACCATGTCGGCGATTTCCTCGACGCGGCCAATGCGTCCGGTGGGATTGGGGACGAAGTTCCGCACGAATTGGCTTTCCAGGGCGCTCCATTCCTCGCCCCAGCCGTTTTGCTTGCCCATGAAGCGCACGAACTGTTCGAGGCCGGGCGTCAGAATCGGCCCAGGGCTGACGGCGTTGGAGGTGACGTTGGTGCCCGCGAGATCCTTGGCCAGGCTGACGGCGAGATTGATGTTCGCTCCCTTGGTGGCCGCGTAGGCCGCCACCGTCGGCATCGGCGCGCTGGCCGCCCCGCTGGCGATGGCGATGACCCGGCCCCAGCGCCGCTCCTTCATCGGCGGCACCAGCTGACGAATCAGCCGCACCATCGAGCCGACGTTTTGATTGTAAATCTTCACCCATTCCTCGGCGGTGTCCTCCAGCCAGGGTTTGTCGTAGTAGACGCCCGCGTTGTTGACGAGGATGTCGATGCCGCCGAACGCCGCCAGTGCTTTCTGGGCAACTAGGTTGGCGGCGTCGTCGTCGGCCAGGTCGCCCAGAGCGATGGCCGCCTTGCCGCCCGCGCTCGTGATGGCCTTGGCGACGCGCGCCGCCTCCGCCTCGCGCCGGCCATGCACCACGACCGACGCACCCTCGCGCGCGAGCGCGATGGCGATGGCCTCGCCGATACCGCTGCTGCTGCCCGTGACCAATGCACGCTTGCCTTGCAATTGCAGGTCCATGACGACCTCCGGGGATAGGGTGGCTGGTTCTCTGTGCGAAAATACCGGGGATGCCCGGGAACCTTACAGCGGCTCCTCGTACATTGATACGAGATATGTCCATCGACCACGTACCCGGAGATTGTATGCCAACTTATACCTATCTCGACCTCGCCAAGATGATCGACCACTCGCTGCTCAACCCGGTGATGACCGACGCCGACCTCGAAGCCGGCTGCCAGCTGGCGCGCCAATACGACGTGGCCTCGGTGTGCATCAAGCCCTACGCGGTACGGCCCGCCGTCGAACTGCTGGCCGGTTCGACGGTCGCGGTCGGCACCACCATCGGCTTTCCGCAGGGAGGCCATTTAACGAGCATCAAGGTCGCCGAGGCCGAGCAAGCGATGGAGGACGGCGCCACCGAACTCGACATGGTCGTCAACGTCGGCAAAGTCCTCGGCAAGGACTGGCGCTTCGTGGCCGACGACATCCGCCGCGTCGTCGAGGTCGCCCACCAGGGCAAGGCGATCGTGAAGGTCATCTTCGAGAACTGTTTCCTCAAGGACGAACACAAGGAGCAACTGTGCCGCATCTGCGGCGAGGTGGGCGCCGATTTCGTCAAGACGAGTACCGGCTACGGCGACGGCGGCGCCACCGACGCCGACCTGACGCTGATGCGCCGCTGCTCGCCGCCGAAGGTGCAGGTGAAGGCGGCCGGCGGCGTCCGCACGCTGGAGCGCTTGATCGCGGTGCGCGCCATGGGCGTGACGCGCGTCGGCGCCACGGCGACGAAAGCGATCCTTGACGAGGCGCGGGCGACACTGGGAAAATGAGCGCGGGAGGGAACGAAATCGGAGTGACGGGACACAAACTCGTTGAGCGATAGCGCGGCGTGGCCACGCTCAGAGGAGCTAACATGGACGAGCATGACTTGCTGGCCCGCATTACGGTCAACCCGCAAATTTTTGGCGGCAAGGCGATCGTTCGAGGGCGTCGATTGGCCGTCGAACATGTGCTTAACATGCTCGCCTTGGGCGATACCGTCGAAACGATCTTGGCTGGCTAC
Organism: Gemmatales bacterium; assembly: GCA_038239465.1. GTDB lineage: Bacteria > Planctomycetota > Planctomycetia > Gemmatales > Gemmataceae > JBBSES01. The sequence continues at coordinate 1,183 of JBBSES010000387.1, read as the reverse complement.
TCGTGGCTGGAGCCGGCCGACATTCAGGCTTGTTTGTTGTACGCGAGCCGGACCATCGGAGCCGAGCGGCACGTACCACTCATCAGCGGTTCGGCGGGTTCGGTCGAGGTCGCTGGATGGACCTCCTGATTGATTCCTGTGCCCACGGTACACTGAGCATTGCCTTGGCAGCGGCCGGCCACGACGTTTTGACGGTCCTCGCCGCCTGGCCTGACGACCCCGGCGATCTCGCAATCCTGGCGCGGGCCAACGCGGAACGGCGCATCGTCATCACTCGCGACAAGGATTTTGGCGAATTGGCCGTGTTGCAACGGCAGCCGCATTGCGGCATCATTCGGCTTTGGGACACACCCGCTTCCCAGCAAGTGATGGTTTGCCAAGCGGTGCTGGCCCAACATGGGGCCGTGTTGCTGGCCGGAGCAATCGTCACGGCCAGCCCGTACCGAGCGCGAATTCGCCCGCCGCTTAACCCGCCCGACCCGGTTCCGTGAAACCACGCGCCACCCCTTGCCTTCCAGATGTTCCTAAATGCGATGGAAGGGTATGTATGATGAAATTCCACCTGCTACTAACCCTCACCTCTCTCTCCCTCCTCCCCCCCGCCCTCTTGGCGGGCGACTGGCCCGCCTGGCGCGGCACCACCGGCATGGGTGTCACCGACACCAAGGATTTGCCGCTCGAATGGGGCGGCAAGGACAATACGAACGTCTTGTGGAAAGTTCCCCTCCCCGGCGGCGACGGCAAGGCCAAGCTCGACCACAATCAATCCAGCCCCATCGTTTGCAAGGACCGCGTCTTCGTCACGATGGCCTATTGGCCCGCCGGTGTTGCGCAAACCGTGGCGCCGGAGCATCACGTCGCCTGCTATCAAACGAGCGACGGCAAGCTCCTTTGGGATACGAAGGTCGATCCAGGTCCCTGGCTGCTCAAAGACCTGCGCGGCGGCTATACCGCACCGACGCCGGCCAGCGATGGCGAGCGCGTCTATGCCCTCTTCGGCTCCTCGCTCGTCGTCGCCCTCGACTTCGACGGCAAGCCGCTCTGGCGCAAGGATGTCGCCCCCTACTCCTGGGACGTGGCCATCGGCACCAGTCCAATCCTCTATCAAGACACGCTCCTCGTCCTCGCCGACGGCACGCAGCCGAAGAACTCGCGGCTGATCGCCTTCGACAAGAAGACCGGC
>JBBSES010000386.1:0-4898 GCA_038239465.1 Gemmatales bacterium | reverse complement strand
GGGGCGCTTACGCGACCCCGCTCGCCGTGGATACCGCTGATGCAATAGTCTATCGTTTCCTGGCATACTTCCATCGATAGCGGAAGGATGATGAGATATCGTTGCCATTCGTTTGCCCCTACCGGGGCAAAGAAAAGCGATGCATTGCTGCCACGGGTTCGGCTGCGCTCCACCCGTGGCTACAATCGTGCGCCCCTGCCGGGGCAAAGAACGTATTTCGGCCCGGGAGGGGCCGACGGATGTAGCCACGGGTTGCGCTGCGCCCGCTGCTGCGGCCCCGATAGGGGCCGACGAAGGAGCCAATTCCGCCGGGCGATGGTATCCTGACCTTTCCCCCTCTTTTTGAGATAACCACCATGCAACCCCTCGTCGGCGTCATCATGGGTTCGCGGTCGGATGGCGAGACGATGGCCCACGCCGTCGAAATCCTCACCCGGCTGGACGTGCCGCACGAGGTGCGCGTCGTCTCGGCCCATCGCACGCCCGATTTGCTCTTCGAGTACGCGGGCACCGCGGAGGCGCGCGGTCTGGAGGTCATCATCGCCGGCGCCGGCGGCGCCGCTCACCTGCCCGGCATGACGGCCGCCAAGACGCTTCTTCCCGTTCTCGGCGTGCCCGTCGAGTCGAAGGCGCTGCACGGCATGGATTCATTGCTATCGATCGCGCAGATGCCGGGCGGCATCCCCGTCGGCACGCTGGCCATCGGCAAGGCCGGCGCCATCAACGCGGCGCTCCTGGCGACAGCCATCCTGGCGAACAAATATCCGCGCTTCCGCGAGGCGCTACGCGCGTTTCGGGACGAACAGACCCGTAAGGTCCTGGAAGACGAAGGGCCAACTATCGTCTAGGGCTTGCCGTTTCGCGCTTGCCGATTGTAACAATTCGTAACACCCGGCGGTCATCCCCCCTCTCCGGCAATCTTCCCGCCTGCCGGCGCCGTCTAGTTTGCTGAAACTCTCCCCCGGCGCGCGGCCGTGGGGCCACCAATCGAGGAGGACAAACTCCATGCGTTCCCTAACCCTGGTGACGGCAGCCAGTTTATGGCTGTTGCCGTTGCTGGCCTGGTCGGGCGAAAAGCCGGCCAAGCCGACCGACAAGGCCGAGCCGAGCGGCAGCTGCGGCACCAGCATCGACTTCTTCGATTCGCCCCAGGACGCCGCCAAGCAAGCCCTTAAGGACCAGAAGCTCGTCTTCGTGGTCCACGTCTCGGGCAACTTCGAAGACCCGCGGTTCACCTGAAACAATGCTGAGGCGCTCCGTGTGAACGCCCTGGCGAACGAAGAGGTCGGCAAGTACTTGAACGAGTACTATTGCTCGTCCTTCCAAAAAGTGGCGACGTTCAAGATCGTCGGCGGTCAGAAGCAAGGCGGCAACGTGGCGGCGTACTTCTGCGCCCCCGACGGCCGCGTGCTGCACTGCGTCGCCGGTCCCGTCGGCGGCGACGTCCTGCTCCGCGAGGCGAAGTGGGTCGTCGATTCGGTGAAGAAGACATTGGCCGACACCAAGGGCGACGGCGCCAAGTTCAAGGCCGCGTGGCGGACGCTGCACGCTCAGCGACTGCGCGATCAGTATGGCCTGGCCGTCGAGGCGGTCACGGTGGACGTAACCGAGCAGGATCCCAACAGCGCCCTGACGTACAAGGATCCCAGCGGCCGGCCCATTGCCCCCAAGTTGCCGCCGCCGCCCATCGACGGGCCGGACGTCACGCTGCAGGCGAAGGATCTGGCCAAGCGGCAGAACGAAGCCGCCAATGCTCCCGGCGCCATGCCCATCGGCGACCGCAAGGGCAACCGCTGGGTACTCGGCAACGATGGCCGGGTCCACATGCTCCTGGCCGCTCACTCGCTGGTCAAGATCGAGAAGGTCTACGGCACGGTGTTCGAAAACATCCTGAACGAGAAAATCTCGACCAAGCCGGTCGAGGTGTTGACGCCGTTCCCCTGGGTCGAGAAGCAACGGGCCGCCCGCAATCTCGATGGGATCGACAGGTCGAAGAAGTAGCCGGCATTTCGGGCGGGGAGGCACTGGCCTCTCCGCCCCTTTACACCCACCGCCGCAACAACTCTTCCAGCGCCATTCCCCAACTATCGAGCGGTTCATCCCCTTCCGCTATCACGAGCGGCGCGTCGGCATCGCCCAGTGCTGGCCGTGGACCGTCGATGCGCAAGCGCGTCACCTGTGTGTCTTCCGCGTGGAATACGGGCGGCGTCTCAGCGACCACCAGGCAATGACTGAGACTTCGCCGCGCCCGCCGGCCGCATTCCGCCGCCACCTCCTCGACTCTGGCACAACGGGCCACGCGGACGCTGCCGTTGGCCATCCCCTCGCGCAGCACGGTTCGGATCAGGTCTTGCTCGTGCGCCAGTACCTCCGGCTTACCCTCATCGACGAACCAGAACTCGAAGACCAGGGCGTCGGTCGTGAGCCATTCGGAAAGCTTGCGCACCGCCGCCACCAGCAGCCCCAGCCACAAGACGCCGCGCTGCCAGGGCAACGTCGGATCCTTGTAGCGTGTGTGCATCAAGTCCGGCAACAGGGCGAAGACGAAGTTGCGTCGGCGGCGCAGGAATTGATTCTCGTCGCGCGAGTAGTAGAGCAATTCGTCGCGCAGGAACTTCACGTCGAACAGATCGGGCCGCTCGTCCGGCTCCATGTAGGCCAGCTGGGAATGCAGCAAGCTCTCGATACTGCCGCGCGTCGAGACGGAGGAATAGCCGCCGACAGGATAGGTGTCCTCGTCCAGCACGCGCGTCGGCACCTCTTGCCGGCCGGCGAGGGGGCGGATGCGTTGCGCGGGCAGGGCGGTTTCCAGTCGTTGGGCGGCGTGCAGCAGCTGGCGCAGGGCGACGCGCTGCCCCAGGTCGGCCAGTGCCGTACCGTGTTCCAGTTCGAAGATATCCTCGGGGCCGAGCAACTCGGCCACCCGGCGCGTGGCGGCGATCAAGCCCTCGGTGAGATCGACGATCAACGGCATTAGTCCATCGGTGGAAAGCGATTCCCAGCCGCGCGCCAGGTTCTCCTCGGGGGCCATTTCTTGCAGCCCCTTGATCAGAGCGGGACTGAGATGCACGCCGGGAAAGTCGGCGCGCTCGCGGAACTGATTGAGGACGAAGGCGAGGCCGCGCGCCCGGTCGCGGCCCTGCAAACGGCGCAGGGCGTCGCCGGCGCGCTCGAAGTGATAGTCGGCGTAGAGTTTGCCCAAGACGTGGTCTTCGTACATGCGCGTCAGGCCGGCCGGCAGGCCGACGGCGTTCGGCTCGCGGCCAGCGCGCATGCCTTGATCCAGCGCGAAGGCGGCATGGCCCAGGTCGGCGAGGAAGCCCAACGACGGCAGCGCCTGGCCGCTCGACGCCACCTCGAGTGCCCATTCCAGCGCCGGCCGCACCGTCGCTGGGGCGGGCGTCACCACGCGCTGCAGCCATAGGCTTTCGCGCAGGAAGCGCCGCGCCTGGTCGAGATCGCGCAGTTCCGTGGTGGCCATGTCACTCCTCCGCTTGCAGCAAAACCGCCAGCAGCAGCATTTTGACGAACGGGTTCTCGGCGCCGGCGGCGAACGCCGTCACGCGGCCATCGTCCACGGCATTCCAGGTGGCGAGGACTTGCCCGTCCTCGCCCCGGAAGAAACCCTGGTCGAGCGCCACCACGCGCCGCCCGCGGCCATCGAACGCTTCCCGTCGGCTGACGAGGCCGAGTACCCGATCGTCGGCGTCGCGTACTTCCCAGGTGCGGCCATCGAGCCAACGTTGCCGCACGTGCAAGAGGAGCGAGTCGTCCGGCGCCTCGACCACTTCGAGCGTCGGCCGTTTGCACCAGCGCAACCACGATGGCCCGGTCGGCGCGCGCCAGCGCGCGGCGCCCAACGGCTGGCGCGTGGCGGCGTCCACGATGGCGCGACCGCCGCCGGTGGACGACCACTTGCCCAGCCATAAGGCCTGGCCATCGAGCATGTTTCCTCGCCTCCCATACCATTGTAGAGGCCGCCGCGCCCTCCTTGACGAACCAACAATTCGCCCCCGGCAAAAAAATGAAGAAGAAATCGGGAAAAATGCTCCGCCCATCTGTTGACTCCCTTTTAATCGTAACCTACAGTTTGTTTCGACAGGGACGAATGGCGTGCGTCGTCCCCCCCATTCCTCGGCCTTTTAGCTCCGGGTATCCCCCATGCAAGTCATCGCACCGCTCGCACCGCTCGTTTCAACTCTGGCCGTGGCAACGATTTACTGCCTCTGGTATCGGGCGAATCAAGTGTACGCGCGCCGCCGGCAAAAGTTGCGGGAGCGCGTGGCTTACATGCTCTGGGTGGCGGCCACCGAGGTTCCCTGATCGCGGCTTCATTCCGGTGCTGCCGACGGCTGCCTCGGTTGGCCGTCGGTCGTGGTCCCCAATCGGGGACGGCATCCTCCACCGAGACAGAGGTTCTTGTGGTGCTTCGGCACGGCGGGGCCTCTGTTTTTTAGTTCTACAACGCGCGTTAGCACTTTTGGTGGCCGCGGGCTTTCGCCTGCAGTCTCACTTGGCTTGGCCGCGGGGCACCTCCGCAGGCTAAAGCCTGTCTCTGCTTATGATTGCGTTTTTCAGCGATCATCCTGCCGATCATTTCGTTGACCGACACCCCTCCTCGCCTTACAGTGGTAAAAATTGGACAACGTCTCAAGGCGAGTTCGTGCCCCTTTCCCCATGCTCACCAAGCGCATCATCCCCTGTCTTGACGTGGACCGTGGCCGGGTCGTCAAGGGGGTCAACTTCCTCCAGCTGCGCGACGCCGGCGATCCCGTCGAAGTCGCCCGCCGCTATGAACAGGACGGCGCCGACGAACTGGTCTTCCTCGACATCTGCGCCAGCCACGAGGGCCGCGCCATCATGCTCGACGTGGTCCGCCGCGTCTCCGAGCAGATATT
>JBBSES010000385.1:0-4922 GCA_038239465.1 Gemmatales bacterium | reverse complement strand
TGGCCATTTCCTTGCGGATGGTTACCGGCCTGATCTTGGCCTTGGCGCGGTAGTTGACGTATTCCTGCATCTTCGTAAGTGACAGTTCGCCGAGCGGGAAGCCTTCGCCCCAGACGCGGGCAAAGTGGCCGAGGTGCAATTTGCAGGTGTCGAGGCTGTTGGCCTCGATGGTGCCGTTGGCGTGCGTGGTCAGGTAGCGTTCTTTGAGATGGCCGAGAGTCACGACTTGACGAGGGGCGTTGACAAGGGTCGGGCCGGTGTCGGGCGGCTTGCCGTCGTGCTCGATGAAGGTGACGATGTCGGTGCCGTCGGGCAACGCATCAGCCGTTGCTTCAGCCGCATGAGCAGATAATCGGCTTGGCGGGCTTTGTTCTCGGCCTCGTGTTGCTCGACTTTACCAATGGTAAAGGAGTGCAGCTTGCGGCGGTAGGAAAACAAAAGCCGGTAGCTGCCGTTGCGTTCTTGCAGAGACGCCATGATTCGGCCCCCGCAGCACCATCCCAACATCAGGCAAATCCCTTTACCAGATTTTTACCAAGCCGCTGGTAAAAGGAGCAGGGCAAGGGGTCGGAATCGCCGTAACCCCTTGCCTTGCGAGCACTGCCGGAGACAGGACTTGAACCTGCACTGTATTGCTACAACCAGGCCCTCAACCTGGCGCGTCTGCCAATTCCGCCACTCCGGCTTATTTCAATCTCTCTAACTTACGGCCCGGATAGGCCGACCGCAAGGCGGGAAAATTTCCCGCGCCAGGGGCTTTCGCGCGGCTCAAAACAGCCCCGCATAATCGTCTTCGATCCGCTTCAGCGACAGCCGATTGAGGAAGTCGGCGTAGCAGAGCCACACCGACAGACCATTCGGGTCGGCGAACTGCGGCGGCACGAAACGCGGCGGCACCACCAGGCCCTCGTCCACCAGTTGGGCCAGCGTCTTGATGTCGGCCAGCGTCGTCTTACCGCAAAAGAGCAGCGGCACGCGGCTCATCATGCCCTTGCGCACCGCCAGGCGCAGGTAGTTGTAGACCATGACGAAGCCCTTGCTGTAGCACAGGTCTTTCGTGAACGGGCCGCAACCTTCGGGCAGGCTGCCGCGAAAGATGCGCATGCTATGCTGGTACGCCTCGCGCGGCGGGCAGCCTTCGTCGAGGAAAAAGCGGTACACGTCGAGGAAATTGGCGCCGGCCTCCGCCATCGCCACGCCTTCGATGCGGTTGGTCAAACGCCGCACCCTTGCCGGGTGCGACGCGAAGGCGAACATTTCCGTCAGGACCGCCAGGCCTTCTTGCGTGATGGTCGAGGAAGGCGGCCCCTTGCTCAGAAAGGTGCAGACCGGCTGGCTTTGGCCGTTGAGGGTGGTGCCCAGGTGGACCCACCCCTCGTGGACTTCGAGCAGGCGGACTTCGCGCGGCGTGAAGCAGGCGTTGCCGCGGATTTTGATGTAGTCGCTGCCGGCCGCCGCGTCGGCGACGATGCCGTCGGAGAGCTTGACGCGAATGGCGCCGGCCTCGCCAAAGTAGCCCTTCATGCGCGTGGCCAGCATGTCCACGGCTTGCGGCGCCTCGACGCTCGGCTCCTCGCGGCCGAAGAGGCCGTCGTGCGCCAACCCGGTCAGCATGTCTGACATCATGTGGCCGAGGTCGGCCAGGCTCGGGTCGCCGGCGTGGAAACTATCCGACGCACTGCCGTAAAGCCGCTCGGAGATCAGCGCGAACGTCCGGGTGCCGCGGTGCTTGAGCATGTGGACGACATCGCGGTATTCCTCGCACATGCGCGCCATGATCTGCCCTGGCGCGTTGAACTCGCCGAGGCGGCGGCGCAGGTCGCGTTCCAGGTCGTGAAACTCGTTGAGCTTTTGCTCGGGGTCGAAGGGCAACGGCCGGCCGCGGTAGTAGTCGGGTTTCACCGGCGGCAACTCGCGGCAGCTGCCGGCGAAGAAGGCCCGTTCTACGTCGTCGTCCCACTTGATGGCGTCGAGGATGCGGATGGGCCGTTGCGCCTCGACGAGGCGGTCGCTGAGCGAGCGGACCAAACTTTCGTAAGGAGAGAGCGACCGATGCGAAAGCCCGTGGATGGCGGGGGAGGTGGAAACTTTGCCCATCGTCTCGTGATTAGCCCAGGGGCCGGCGTTGGCCCGAATTCCCTGTGTTCCGTCACGCGGTTCTTCGCGAGCGGCCTCCGCGCTTCCTTTCTCTTGTAGCGGACGCGCGGGCCGAGGTCCAGAGACAAAATCGCGGCCTCGACCCCGTTTATTGTAACGCCGTGTAACGAGAAGCGCGGGACGCCAATCACGGAGGCCACGGATGCCGTCTTGTTGATAACTGCTCCGAATGGTCGTGAGGACCCCGCCATGCGATTCACGCACTGGAAAACTTGCGCCGCGGCCTTGGCGCTGGGCGCCGCCGCCGGCTTCGTGCCGGACGCCAACCAAAGCCGTGCGGCTGATCTTGCGCCAATGGTGGAGGCGAAGCGACCGCTCGACGACTGCCTTTGGGCCGACCTGGCGAGCGTCGATGAGGCCACCGCGGAGCAAGCGAGAAAGGCGCTGGCGGAAGCGCCGAAAGGCGAGGTGATCGCGTTTCTGAAACAGCGACTGCGGCCCGTGAAGGTGGAGGAGAAGCGCGTCGCCGAGTTGATCGAAGACCTCGACAGCCCGCGCTTCGTCATCCGGCAGCGCGCCGCCGAAGAACTGGAATACCTGGGCAAGTACGCGGAGCCGTTTCTCAAGAAAGCGCTAGCCGATAAGCCGGCCCTGGAAACGCGCCGCCGTCTCGATCAACTCCTGGCGCGGTTTCAGCCGGTGCCAGTCCCCGTGGACCTGGAAGCCCTGGAACACGAGCGGCTGCGTCGGCAAGTCGAGGAGGTGATGCGCAGGGACGCGATGCGGATGAGAAGAGATCAGATGCTGCGACCTATCAGACCCCTCAAACCCGAAGACGAGAATGCGGTAGTGAGCGATCTAGTGGCTCGACCGGAAAAGATGCCCATCGACATCGATCCGGGCCGGACGCGGGCAGGTTCGGAAAGGATCCCGGAAGCGCTGCACACGACTATGGGCCGCGCAAGCTTGGCGACCACACCGAAGTTCGTCGTGCCGCCACCTCTCCCCACCTGGCGGCGCGCACAAGAGGCCATGCGCATCCTCTATCGCATCGGCACGGCCGAGGCGCGGGAAGTGATCGTCAATATGGCGGAAGGAATCGCGGAAGCGGCGCCGACCCAGTTCGCCCAGAACGCGCTTCTCAGTTTGCCTAAGTAATGGCGGCTTAAGCCATGCCTCCCGCGCGACCCTTGATCGGTTATGCTGACTCTATTGGCCGTGGCAGGATTCGCGCGGGGAGGCCTCCGATGCCGTTGAATGACCACTTTCATCCGCCGTGGAGCTTGCGCCGTCCCTGGGAAGGGTTCCATGGCGCCTGGGCGACCGCCATCGCCTTTCACCTCAATGGCGGACTCCTCCCGGCCGACTATTACGCTATGCCGCTGGTGCAAGTCGTCGGCGGCGTGGAGGTGGATGTCGGCGGCTGTCAGGAACGGACAGGCGGCGATGTCTCCAACGGAACCGCGACCGCGATTTGGGCGCCCCCTCAGCCTGCTTTGACGTTGCCGTTGGATGTCGCCGACGCCGACTCGTTTGAAGTGCAGGTTCTCCGCGATTTTGGCGGACCACAGCTGCGGGCAGCGATCGAGTTACTCAGTCCAGGCAACAAGGATCGCCCCGCCGCGCGCCGAGCGTTCGCGGAAAAGTGCGCGACTTATTTGCGGCGCGGGGTATCGGTCATCATCGTCGATGTCGTGACCGAAAGGCCCGGAAACCTGCACGCGGATATCCTTCATGCCCTGGAAAGAGACGATGCTCCGCCTTGGGAATCGCCTACGCGGTTGTATGCCGCCGCGTACCGGGGTGTTCGGGAAGGGGAGCGGGCGCGGCTGGAAGTATGGCCGGAAGTTCTGACCCTCGGCAGCGCGTTGCCTACGCTGCCCCTCTGGCTGGAAAGCGATCTGTGCATCCCCTTGGGGTTGGAAGAGGGCTATCAAGTCACCTGCGGCTCGTTGCGCATGGGGTAGCGTGGCGAGTCAAGCGGCACGCAACACCAAACAGGTATTGCTGCCGCCAAAGCCGAAGGAATTGGATACCGCCACGCGCACCGGATGCTCGCGGGCCACGTTGGGTACGTGGCACAACTGACAGCTGGGATCGGGATGGTCGAGGTTGATGGTCGGCGGCAGGGCACGGCGTTCCAGCGCCACCAGGCAAGCGAGCGCTTCCACGGCGGCGGCGGCGGTCAATAGATGCCCCGTCATGCTCTTGGTCGAACTGACGGGCACGTTCATCAGCGAATCGCCGAGGACGGCTTCGAGAATGCGCGCCTCGGCCACGTCTCCCACGGGGGTACTGGTGGCGTGGGCATTGATGTAGCCGATGTCCGCGGGAATGGCCCGAGCGTCGGCCAACGCCTGGCGCATCGCGGCGGCGGCCGGCTCGGGGCGCGGGCTGGGGATGACCATGTTGTGGGCGTCGCTGGCGGCGCCGATCCCCGCCACTTCGCCATAGGTACGGGCGGAACGGCGCCGCGCGGAATCGGCGCGTTCCAACACGAAGACGGCGCCCCCCTCACCCATGACGAAGCCGTCGCGTTCGCTGTCGAAGGGGCGCGAGGCGGCGGCGGGATCGTCGTTGCGCCGCGACAGGGCGCGCAGGTTGCCGAAGCCGGCCATGCACATCGGCGTCACCGCCATGTCGCAGGCGCCGGCCAGGCAGACGTCTACCCAACCCAACTGCAGCCAGCGCCGCGCTTGAGCCAGGGCGTAATTGCCGCTGGCGCAGGCCGCCGACACGGTCGCCGCCGGGCCGCGCAAACCGAGGTGGCGTTGCAGGCCGTGGACCACCGATTCCCGGTCGCGGTCGAGGGTACGCACGCGCTG
>JBBSES010000384.1:0-4932 GCA_038239465.1 Gemmatales bacterium | reverse complement strand
CCGCCCCCCCCCAACTGAACACCCCCGGCGGAGGGGGGGGTTGATACCCCCGGGCTCGCCCGTCTTGGTATATTTACCTCTTACGCCTACCTACCCGCCTCTTTCCTGCCGTGAGGCTTTCCCATGCGAATCGTGGCCCTGCTGACGCTTACCGGGGCGAGCCTGGCGAGCTTGCTGCTTCACGCCGCCGACAAGCCGGCCGAGCCGAAAGCAGCTCCGGACCCCAAGGGCGTCGAGTATTTCGAGAAGCACGTGCGGCCCATGCTGGTCGAACATTGCATTTCGTGCCACGGCCCCAAGAAGGAGCAGGCGAGTTTGCGTCTCGATTCGCGCGACGGCCTGACGCGCGGCAGCGATAACGGGCCGGTGGTCGTGCCCGGTAAACCCGATGAAAGCACGCTCATCCGGGCGGTGCGGCACATGGGCAAGGTGAAGATGCCGCCCAAGATCGCCATGAAGCCGGAAGAGGTCGAACACCTAGTCGAATGGGTTCGCATCGGCGCCCCCTGGCCCGACGAGGCGAAGACGGGGACCAAGTCGCCCGCGGAGCAAGTCGCCGAAATCCGCAAGAAGCACTGGTCGTTCCAGCCGGTGCGCGAGCCTGCCGCGCCGGCCGTGAAAAATGCGGCCTGGGTGCGCAATCCCGTCGATGCCTTCGTGCTGGCGAAACTGGAAGCGAAGGGTTTCTCCCCCGCGGCGCCGGCCGACCGCCGCGCGCTGATCCGCCGCGCGACGTTCGATCTCACGGGGTTGCCGCCGACGCCGCGTGAAATCGCCGACTTCGAGAACGACACGACTGCCGACGCTTTCGCCACGGTGGTTGATCGCTTGCTTGCCAGTCCGCATTACGGCGAGCGCTGGGGCCGGCACTGGCTGGACGTGGCCCGCTACGCCGACACCAAGGGGTACGTCTTCGTGGAGGAACGGCGCTTTCCCTACGCCTACACCTACCGCGATTACGTCATCGCCGCTTTCAACGACGACAAGCCTTACGACCAATTCATCATCGAGCAGCTAGCGGCCGACCAGTTGCCTCCCGGAGAAGACAAGCGGCCCCTGGCGGCGATGGGCTTTTTGACGTTGGGCCGGCGTTTCTTGAACAACACGCACGACATCATCGACGACCGCATCGACGTGACCATGCGCGGCCTGCAGGGCATGACCGTCGCCTGCGCTCGCTGCCACGACCACAAGTTCGACCCCATTCCGACGAAGGATTACTACTCGCTGTACGGCGTGTTCGCCAGTTCCATCGAGCCGAAAGACCTGCCGTTGATCGCCATGCCGCGGCAGACGGAGGCGTTCGCGGCCTACGAAAAGGAACTCAAGGCGCGTGAACAAAAGGTGGCCGAGTTCCTGCGGAAGCGGCACGGCGAGTTGACCGCGCAGTTCCGCGGCCGCGCGGCCGATTACCTGTTGGCCGTGCGCGACGCCCACTTGCTGCCGGGCGAGGATCATTACGAGGCGTTGACGGCGGGCGACCTGAAGCCGCCGATGGTCAAGCGCTGGGAGGCGTTTCTCGACAAGGCGAAGAAGGGGCACCATCCGGTCTTCGCGCCGTGGCTGGCGTTCGCGGCGCTGCCACAAAAGGAATTCGCTGCAACAGCGCCGGGGGTTGTCAAGACGCTCGCCGCCGACGCCAAGAAGCCGACCAACGCCTTGCTGGCCAAGGCATTCGCCGACAAAACGCCCGCGACGCTGCGCGACGTGGCGCAAATCTACCGCGATCAATTCGCCGAGGTGGAGAAGCAATGGCAGGAAGCGGCCTTGCGTGGCGACAAGGCATTGCCCGACGCGGCGGCGGAGGAATTGCGCCAGGCACTGTACGGCGCCGCCGCGCCGCACCAGGTGCCGCTCGCGGAGATCGCGCCGTTCTTCGACCGGGCCGATTCGGACCAACGCACGAAGTTGCAAAAGGCGGTGGATACCTTCAAGGCCACGTCCCCGGCCGCCCCGCCGCGCGCCATGGTGTTGAACGATGCCCCCACCCCCACGCAACCCCATGTCTTGCTGCGCGGCAACCCCGCCAACCGCGGCGACGCCGTACCCCGGCAATTCCTCCTCGTCCTCGCGGGCGATGGCCGCAAGCCGTTCGCCAAGGGCAGCGGCCGGCTGGAACTGGCGCAAGCCATCGCCGCCAAGGACAACCCGCTGACGGCGCGGGTGATGGCCAACCGCGTTTGGCTGCACCACTTCGGCGCCGGATTGGTGCGGACGCCCAGCGACTTCGGTCTGCGCGGCGAGGCGCCGACCCATCCCGAGTTGCTCGACTTCCTCGCGGCCCGGTTCATGGCCAACGGCTGGTCGGTCAAGCAGCTGCATCGCCTGATCCTGCTGTCGAATACCTATCAGCAGGGCAGCGCGGCCGACGCCAAACTGATGGCCGCCGACCCGGACAATGCTCTGCTCGGCCGCGCCAGCCGGCGCCGCCTGGATTTCGAATCGCTGCGCGATTCGCTGCTGTTCGCGTCCGGCCGTCTCGACGCCACCACGCGCGGCGGTCCCGCGGTCGAGTTGACGGCCACCACGCGGCGCACCGTCTACGGCTTCATCGACCGGCAAAACCTGCCCGGCCTGTTCCGCACCTTCGACTTCCCCACGCCCGACGCGACCAATCCGCAGCGCTACACGACCACGGTGCCGCAACAGGCATTGTTCCTGATGAACAGCCCCTTCGTCGTGGAGCAAGCGAAGGCCTTGGCCAATCGTCCCGAGGTGAAAGGTCAAATTGAGCCGACCAAGCGCATTGAGCAAATGTATTTGCTCTGTTACGGCCGCAAACCGGACGCCGACGAGGTGGCGCTCGGCGTCAAGTTCCTCGAAGCCGCGGAGAAGCCGGAAGGCGACCAGGGACTGGCAGCGTGGGAGAAGTATGCCCAGGTGTTGCTGCTGGCGAACGAATTCGCGTTCGTGGATTGATGTGTTTGTCGGCCATCGTGGGCACTTTCTGCAAAACCGATACCGGAGGGTTCGCCTTCAATGAGGAAGAGCGGGCAGTCGAAAGGCGTATTCTGTCTCGAAGGGCTGTGGGATGTGGATTTACGACAAACCTCATCGGTTCGGCCCATCCTGGAGTTGTTCTGTTTTGCCTCTGCTCGAATTGTCATCGGCGGGCTCACGCGGGCGATATCCAGTTGGCCCAGCGGAAGTATCTTTGCAGCAATTCGGCGCTCGTGTTTCCCTTCTATCGCGATGGCGTCAAGCACTGGGTGCTGAGTGGAGGGTTTTGGTGAGCCTACGGGCGACTAGCCAATTGGCAGTGGGAAAATCCGGCGACGCGGATTCCGGCCACTGTTTACCGACAACGCTCCCCGCTTGTCCGTATCTTTGCGCCATAAGCCGGTCATCAGCAAAGCCGTGATCCATGGCTCGCACCTGGGCCTCGCTATCGCTCGACCCACCCTACAAGTTTCTTTAGCCACTGCCTCCACCCCATCCCCGTCGAATGCCGGAACAACACTTCCTCGCGGCTAAACTGCCGGATCGCCCAGGCCAACGTCAGTGCGATCGACGCCGCCAACGATAACAGAACCGGAATGATATACCACGCCGCCATCGAGTCGGGAGCAGCGCCCATCAATCGTTGCAGCAATAACACCACGCCCGTGATTGGTATCAAACTAAACCATACATTCAATTCGACGCCCGGTATCATCGGCAACATCGTCAACGGCATGGCCACCAGGAACAACGGCAGCAAATAATACTGGCCTTCCTTGGTGCTCTTGGCATAGGCCCCCAACGCCAGGCTCACGGCGCTGAACAGGGCGGAGAGCAACAATGTCAACAACGCGCTCCAGGCCAGGCTGCTCAAGCGCACGACGGAGAACGGCAGCACGGTACTGCTGGCCCAGGCGCCGACGCCCATCCAGGCGAGGTTCCAGAGCGCGGTGCCGGCGCTGAAGGTCCACACCGCCAGAAATTTGCCGACGACGATCTCGCCGCGCGTCGCCGGGCTGAGGAGTAGTGTTTCCAGGGTGCCGCGTTCCTTCTCGCCGGCGCAGACGTCGATGGAGGGATACAGGGCGCCGGCCATCGACCACATGATGAGCATGAACGGAAAGAAGCGGGCCACCAGGTCGGTGAGTTCCTCCGTGGTCTGGCGCAGCGGCTCCGCGTCTTGCTGCGGCGTACGGACGGCGACGGGGTCGTCGAAGTCGGCGGGCAGGCCGTGCTTGCGCAGGCGGACTTCGAGCAGGCGTTTCTTCCAGTGGCCCAGGACGGCGCGCAGCCGTCGCTCGGCCACGCGCGAGCGCTCGTCGGCGTCGCGGACGAGGATTTCCAGCGTCGGCCGGCCGCCCGCGTCGAGCTGGATTTGGAAAGTCTCCGGCACCACGAGCATGGCGTCGATACGCTTCGATACCAACGGTTCGCGGTCGGTCGTGGGAAGATCGACGACGCTCACCGCCCGGCCCTCGACGGCGTAGTCCCAGTAGCCGGCGGGGAAATGGCCGTCGATGACCAGCGGCGGATAGTCTTCGCTCGCCCGCGCGGCTTGCATCAATGCCAGGGCGCCGGCGAAACCGTTCACCCCCTGGTTCGGCGTCATCGTCAACAAGGCCACGGCGGGCACGGGACTGAAGCCGGCACTCGTCGGCGACAAGCCCGGCAAGTGTTGAGCGCCGACGATGCCGACGGTACTGGTCTGCTCCAGAGAGTTCAGCGCGAATTGATAGCCGAACAGGCCCATGAGCGGATAGAGCAGCGTCGGCAGACCCAGGATCATGAACAGCGTGCGCCGGTCGCGCAGCAAGTCGCGCAGTTCCCGGAACCAGACGACGCGGGCGATGGTCCAGTGCATGATAGGCTCCGAGTTTTCCACGGGTTGCGCTGTGCTTCACCCGTGGCTCCATTCGTCGGCCCCTACCGGGGCCGGCTGGCGGGGCGTCGGTTTCCACGTGTTGCTCTGCGCTCCACCCGTGGCTACACTGG
>JBBSES010000383.1:0-4933 GCA_038239465.1 Gemmatales bacterium | reverse complement strand
GGTCCACGGCCGGGTCGTACTTCGCCTCATCGACGCCGCGCGTGTCGAGAAAATGAATCAGCGGCGCGTCGCCCGTCGGAAAGTCGTAGACGCGCGAGAAGCGCGTGCAGGGCTTGAAGCCCTCGCCGATCTCGGCCGCCTCCGCGCCGGTCAGGTACTTGATCATGGAAGTCTTACCGCTCTGCGTGCGGCCGAAGAGCCAGAAGACGGGCACGGGCGCCCGCTGCCGCAACTCGGCCAACTTCGCTTCCAGGCGCGCGTCGCGGTGCCTCGACGAGAAGACGCCGCGCAATCGCTCCAGCATCAGGGCCGCCCACTCTCTCATCGGCATCTCCCGTAGAGGGTCTACTCGCATTGTATCGTATGCTTTCGCTGTCCGTTGTCAGTCGTCCGTCGTCAGTTGCCAGGAAATTGCCATAGCCACTGACAACGGAAGACTGACGACGGACTACCGACAACGGACAACGGACCATTGACAAATGCATTGTCGCCTTGACCGCGGCTGACCAATACGTTAATTGGCCGAAGTGAAAAGAGGGAAATTGAGGGCCGAGAGGCTCCCTATTTGGTTCGAGGCCCGTCCGACAAAGGCGTTGTAGGCATGGAAAGCGGTCCCGCGGGCAACCTGCACATCTGGCACGCCTCCGCCAGTCCCTTGGCTCAAGACCTGCTCGAAGGCGAGAACGGTCTGGAGGGCGGACGACAGGAGCAGCCCGCCGAGGTCGCGCATCGCCTGTACGCATGTGAGTCTCTCAAGGCCCATGCCGCGCGAAGCACCGAGGCGGCCGAACCTTATAGCTTGCAATGGTTCCTCGACATCGAGGCCTTGCGCCACAGCCGACAGGGCCGCTGGATCCCGCGCCTCCTCGAGTTCGCCAAGCATCCCGGCGAAACCTTGCTGGGTCTGGGCCACGGACTCGGCACCGATTGGCTGCAATACGCGCGCCATGGCGCCTCGGTTGTGGTGTGCAGCCCGTCGAGCGAGCAGCTGGGCCTCATCCGGCGGAATTTCGAGTTGCGCGGCCTGTCGGGGCGCTTCCTCCATTCCGATTTTGAGCCGCTGCCGCTGGAAACTTCCTCCATCGACGTGGCCTGCGTCAGCAGCCTCCTGCAAGAAGTGGGCCATCCCGACCGACTCATCGAGGAGGTCTATCGCGTCTTGAGGCCCGGCGGCAAAGTGCTGGTAGTGACGCCCGCGAAATACGACGCCGACTTCTGGTTCCACGTCAGTTTTCCCTGGCTGCGCTGGCTGTTCGGTGCTTCCAAGGCCGCGGGACAGCCGCCCTTGCGCTTTTCCGCGCGGCGCCTGCGCCGACTCTTCGGTCAGTTCACCGAGCATAAGATCCACAAGCGGCACCTGCGCCGTTCGGAAGTGCCGCACGTCTGGCGCTGGCTGCCGATGCCGTTGCTCGAGCGCCTGATGGGCCGCGTCCTCGTCCTCAAGGCGTTCAAGCCGCTGAGCGCGGCGCTGCCCCTCGCCGTTGCCGCCTGATCAGGCCATCGTCACCAACGCCCCGTGATTGCAGGCTTCCACGACGCTAATTTCGGTCGTGCTCAAGTCGAAGTATTGGCGCGCTTTGTGCGCCAGACGCTCGGCCTGTTCCTGGTCGCCGACCACGGCGAACAGCGTCGGCCCCCAGGAACTTTGCCCCACCCCGGCCGCCCCATTCGCTTGCAGGTAATCGACGATGGCCGCGAGTCGCGGATGGGCGTAGGTGCCGCCCTGCGCCGGGGCAAATAAGTTGCCGACGCGAGCGTTGAAATCAGTGAGGGCGGCGCCAAACGCTTGCACATCGACACTGACCAAAGCCGGCAGCATTCCCAACAAGACGAGACGGCATAGCGCATCGGTGACGGCCAGCGAATTGCCGCGCGCTTGAAGGCTGCCCAATGCCTGGCGCTCAGCCGTGCCGTGCAGGCCGCGCATACCCTCGGGGATGACGAGCAAAACGCGCCATGTAACAGGAAAATCGAAATCCACTAATAGCGGAGCTACTTCACTGGTCGCGTCCTGGCCGCCATCGACGAGAAAGCCGCCCCGCTCGAAGCCGTGAATGCCGATGGCCGAGCGTTTGCCGCGGCCCAAAATACGAGCTATCGCCATCGCGTCTTCCGCTCCCTCGCCCCTGCTTATCGTCAATGCGCGACCCACCGCGAGCGCCAGCTGCGTGCCGGTGCCCAGGCCGCAGTGTTCCGGGGCACATGCCTCCACGCGAATGGCATGGGGCGCACCTTCAATTCTTGCGGCATAATGCAAGACCCGCTCCGCCATGGGCCCGCTCGCCGACCACTCGGCGGATGGCTCCACGGTCAGGCAAACGCCCGGCGTCTTTATCATCAGGCCGACGCTGCCGAAGGCGCGGGCAGGGAGGGTTAAATTCCCCTGGCCGTCGGGCCAGTGTCCCTCGTCCGAGAGGCCGAGAAAGCCGAAATGCAAGCGGCTCGCCGTTCGCACGCGGATCATGGGGTGCCGTCCTCCCCTGGCGCGGCTCCATCGACGTATTCCTGCAAGAAATCGAACGCTCGATGCTCCTCCGCGCCACCGGTCTTGCCGACCATGACAGCCAAGCGGCGAAACTCGGCCGCGATTTCATCCGCCGGAAGTAAGCGCACGCGCGTCGCCAGAATGGCCGCCTCGACGACGGCATGTTTCGCGCGGTTGAAGCCGAAGAAGTCGCGCGATCGGCCGACGTGGACCACCTCGGCCTCGATGCGTACGCGCTCCTCGCGTTCATCGATCGCCGTCACGCGGAATTCGTACCAGCGGCAGGCGTCAGCCAGCACTTGCCCCTGGACCACGTTGGCCGGCATCATTCGCGGTGGCGGATCGACCGCGCCGACCGCGGCCTGAGCCAATAACCAGACGTCGTCGGTGACGTGCAGCACCCCCTCGGGATGAAGCTTGAGGTGGGCCAACGTCTTCGAGGTGGGAAACGGCCGCAGCAGGAAATGGCGAAAGTCGGCGCCCTCCACGCGCGGCCCCATCGGCGCGATGTTGACGACGCCGGTCGGGGACACAGTGGTTACAATGCCTTCGAGGATCATGCGAGGATTGCCGGGGTGCGCGACGCCGTAGGCTCATTTTGACCGCGCTTCGCCGGCCCCACAAGTCAGGAGCCGCTCGTGGACTGGTCTCCCTTCGATCTGCCGCTGACCGACCCGCGCCACCCGTTTCACGTCGAACATATGGAAATGGCCCTGGAGGAAGCCGGCCTCGCCGAAGCGGAAAGCGAGGTGCCGGTCGGCTGCGTCATTGTCTCCCTCGAAAAGGGAGTCATCGCCCGCGCCCACAACCAGCGCGAGCAGCTGCGCGACCCGACGGCCCACGCCGAGATGATCGCCATCACCCAGGCGGCGGAATCGTTGCATTCGTGGCGGCTCGAGCAGTGCGTGTTGTACGTGACCCTGGAGCCGTGCCCGATGTGCGCCGGCGCCATCGTGCAGGCGCGGCTGCCGATGGTCGTCTACGGCTGCACCGATCCCAAGGCGGGCGCTTGCGACACGCTGTATCAAATCACCTCGGACCCGCGTCTCAATCATCGGGCGCGGGTCGTGAGCGGCGTGTTGGCGGAACGCTGCGGCGGCATCCTCAGCACTTTCTTCGCGGCGCGGCGTGGCCGCCATTGATTTTTCGCCGTACCCGATTGTCGCCGCCGATAACGTCGTGATACACTCGATTGACATTCACTTTAATTCTCCGTTCCGTTGGAAGGTGCGTCGCATGAAACGACTCGCGGCCCTGGCCCTGGCGATCGTGCTAGTGGAATCGGTCTTCGGCGCGGAAAGCACGTCGCGCGTCTTGACCCGGCCGGCGGTGCCGTCGAAGGACGCCCTCGCCGCCTTGAGCTTGAAGCTGGGCTGGCGCTCCTACCTGCCGGTGGACGGCACGCGCGACGGCATCTTTAGCGTGCAATTGTTCGGCAATCAGGTACTCGTCCAGCTGCGTAGCGGCGCCATCATCGCGCTCGACGCCGAGACGGGCGGCACGCAATGGCAGACGCGCGTCGGCAGCCCCTACAAGGTCAATCAGTCGCTGGCCGCGAACTACAACACCATCGTCGGCTATAGCCTCGCCAGCGTCTTCGGCCTGGACCGCGCGACGGGCGACGTCGTCTGGCACGCCGACCTGCCGAACGCCCCGAGCGGCCCAGCGGCGGTCGATCTCGACCAGGTCTACATTCCCTTGACCGGCAGCCGCCTGGCGACCTATCGGCTCCCCACGAAGAAAACCCCGGAAGACAAGGAACGCGAGAAAGAAGCGGCGCTGGAGAAGGAGAAAGACAAGGACAAGCCGACGGTCGAGGCGCGCAACAACATGGCCTCGCCCTACGCGCCGCGCAGCCAGGGGATCAGCGCGGTCGGGCCGCTCAACTCCACCTCGCTGACGCAGGGAACGCTGGAACGGCAGCGCCTGCCGCTCGCCTGGGATTACCTCGCCAGCGGCCGGTTGGAATATGCCCCGCTGCTGGTGCCGAAGACCGACAAGCAGCCCGGCTTCGTGCTGCTCGTGGCCAGCGACGGCACGATGACCGCCGGCTACAAGGAAGCGCACGACATCCTCTATCGCTCCAAAGCCGAACGCCCCATCGCCGCCTCCATAGGGCAGCACGGCGGCACCGCATACATCCCGTTCGAGGACAATAACGTCACCGCCCTCGACGTGGACAGCGCGCGCATCCTGTGGCGCTTTGCCGCGGGCGGGCCGATCCGGCAACGCCCGGAAGTGACCGACGAGGACATGTTCGTCGTCGGCAGCCGCAGCGGCCTCAGTCGCGTAAAGCGGACCACCGGCGATCTGGTATGGCGCAACGCCGACGCCGAGCGCTTCGTCGCGTCCAACAAGAAATGGGTTTACGCCCTCGACCGCGTGGGCAATTTGCTCGTCCTGGACCGCGCTCGCGGCACGAAGCAAGGCAGCCTCGACATGCGCGGC